>NZ_JAPEIB010000029.1:0-45796 GCF_028823735.1 Algoriphagus sp. NF | reverse complement strand
TAGTAGCTGCAAAATCTTTTCCCAGTTCATTAGTAACTATGTTTAAGCAATCGTCTAAAGATTTACTGGTACCATCTAAATATACTATTCGATATTTTTTTTTATGAAATTTATATATATAAGCTTTAAGTAGTAATTCCCATGAATTTATAAAAAGAATAATTACAATTTCATATCGAAATTTGAAATTTGGTTTGTTATGTATTTCAATTCCAGATATGTATGCTGAAATTGAATTATTGACCAAACTTTTAGCAACAGGTGGTTTTCGTTTTATTTTGCTCACATAATTATTTTTATGGTCTGTAACTAGTAAATATCCTAAATGAGATGTAATTTTTTTTCCCTTTGCTATGGCTTGGAAATACTTAATTATTAGAGAATTTTGGATAAACGAGCCTCTTCATTCCTATATCCACAATATCCAGTCTCTTTTCAAATGCATTTGTTAATCAGCTTACCTATCACCAAGACTTTTCCTTCTTTGATTTTTTCCCTAAAGGCTTCATTTGCAAGAAAGTGAATAATTCCAAGAAAAAAATACCATAAAGTGGGTAATTTTGAGTTAAAAATAGGTGAAAGAAGGGTATAATTTCCTTTTCAGCTATTTTGCTGTTCGGGTCGAGATTGCTATTAGAATGTAATCCCGAACTCATATTGTAAGATTTATAATCCGAACAAACCAAAATATTCCATTGATTCCAATCAGGTTTTGCAGACCTCTTGCTGGCATGGTGTTTTGAATTCCAATTCAAAGATATTGGGCCAGCGCTGGGATTGGATTTGTATGTTTTACCCTGGGTTGCGCTGAGTCTCGTACCTCGCTTGCTTACCCAGGGGCTGATATATTTCGCGTCCAGCACGGCGGACTGGCACTTCAGCGCTTTTTTCCTCTCTTCCGGTAATGAGAATTCAATTTTTAACTTATTCCCAAATCGGAAAGATGAAGTCTATTCTGCAATTCATTACATTAGGCAGTTTTTAAAAATTTTCCAATTTTCCAATTTTTCAATTTTCAAATTATTTAATCATTCGACATTAAAACAGCCAAGAGAGAAGATGTCCATCAGAGAAATGATTTCAGGTCAATTGAGACGAAAATATCGTATTTCGTAAATCGTATTTCTTCAATTCAGATTCTTCTTCGTCTTGCGATGTCTTCAGCGCTCTTTATTTCACCAAACGAAGAGAGCTATATTTCCTGCACGGCAGGCAGGCGCAAAGTGTATTTCACTGAAGGTGTATTTCTATGTGAGAGCTTACGCTCTTTCGCCTTTAAGACAAAAAAAAATCCCGGTCTCCCGGGATTCTGATTAAAAACTTGAATTCATATCAAAGGCTTCCAGATAATCTGCTACTCGCCTTACAAACATCCCGCCTAGGGAACCATCTACAACCCGATGGTCATAGGAGTGAGAGAGAAACATCTTATGCCGGATGGCAATTACATCGCCGGTTGGAGTCTCGACTACAGCTGGCTTTTTGACAATGGCACCTACTGCCATAATTGCGACCTGAGGCTGTGGAATGATAGGAGTTCCCATTACATTTCCGAAGGAGCCTACATTCGAGACCGTGTAGGTTCCTCCAGCGAGGTCATCTCCATTCAACTTGTTATTTCTCGCTCGGTTGGCTAGATCATTTACCTGCTTGGAGATACCAACTAGATTCAACTGATCTGCATTTTTGATTACAGGCACAATCAGATTACCGGAAGGTAGAGCCACCGCCATACCGATGTTGATGGCTTTCTTTTTGATGATTCGATCTCCATCCACAGAGATATTGATCATTGGGAAGTCCCGGATTGCTTTTGCTATGGCCTCGATAAAAAACGGGGTATAAGTGATAGGCTCTCCGTATTTTTCTTTGTAGGCATGCTTATTTTTCTCTCTCCACAGAACAATGTTTGTCATATCTGCTTCCACGAAAGAAGTAACATGAGGAGAAATACGCTTGGAGTCTACCATTCGCTGCGCAATCATTTTACGCATTCTGTCCATCTCGATGATCTCATCAGATGCTGAAATGCTTACAGGAACCGGTTTAGGTTCTGCAATGGATGGGGCAGGAGCAGCAGCGGTTTCCTGAGCAGGAGCAGCTTTTCTATTTTTCAAATAAGAAAGCATGTCTTGCTTCGTCACTCTACCTTCCTTGCCTGTGCCTGGAATTTTAGATAATTCAGCGGCTGAGATGCCTTCTTCTTTTGCAATACTTTTCACCAGAGGGGAATAAAAGCGTCCATCCTCGCTAGAGACGTCTGCAGAACTCACTTCAGGCTCGCTGAGAATAGATGCTGTGTTATCAGGAGCAGCAGCTACCAATTCTTCTTTTTGCGTATCACTAGGCGCGGCTGCAGGAACTTCTACCTCATCGGAAGTTTCGATTATCGCAATCGGAGCACCCACCGCGATGACATCACCCTCCTTGGCCAGGATCTTTTTCAAAATCCCCCCATGAGTAGCCGGTACCTCTGTATCGACCTTATCGGTTGCTACTTCCAGTACTGATTCATCCTGTTCGATTTCATCTCCCTCGCTTTTCAGCCAGGACAGGATGGTTCCTTCTATGATACTTTCACCCATTTTGGGCATGAGCATTTCTACACTAGCCATTCTGGTTTTGATATTTAATTGGGTTTATAATCAAGTTTTAAAATTAAATTTTATTTACCATCCATCAAAACGGATAAGATAAAATTTTATTTGTCATATTTCTCAATGCAGATTCTTAGCAAATTCAAAACAGCAACCCCTGTCAGTTGAATATTCAGCATTCGATCTTGGGTAAGTTGGAGCTTTTTGCTTTCAACAAAGTCCTTTCCGGCACAGGCGATCCATACGGTTCCAACCGGTTTTTCGGGACTTCCTCCATCCGGACCGGCTACTCCACTGCTCGAAATCCCAAAGTCTGCATGAAAGAGTTCTCTTACCCCTTTACTCATTTCCTGGACCGTTTGTTCGCTCACCGCTCCCCAAGTTTCCAAGGTTTTGGCGGATACGCTTAGGATTTTTTCCTTGAATTCGTTGTGGTAGGGAACGACCGCTCCTTGCAAATACTGACTACTTCCGGGCACCGTTGTAATGAGGTGGGAAATATATCCTCCCGAACAGCTTTCAGCCAAAGCTACGGTTTTCCCACTTTCTCTCAAAAGTTTCCCAATGGCTGTCTCAAGCCGTTCTTCATTGAATCCATAAACGTATTTCTGAATCCTTGGAAGTACCAGTTGGATTTGCTTTTCCACCGCTTGCTGTATCTCCTGATGGTTAGTTCCAAAGCCAGTCAAGCGCAGTTTGACATGTCCCAAAGAAGGAAGGTAGGCTAATTTAATGTTTTCAGGAAGGGCGTTTTCCCAATCATTGATCATATCTGCTAGCCAGCTTTCACCGATCCCGGCTGTTTTGATCACCTTGTGATAGATCACCGGCAATTCAAAAAGCGTCGGTAATTTGGGCAAGACAAAGTCTTTCATGAGTTTTTTCATCTCATGGGGTACACCCGGCATGGACATCCAGTAGGTTCCATTTCGCTCAAACCACATCCCTGGAGCTGTTCCCACCTCATTGGGCACGTAGGTGCAGCAGGAGGGAAGGTGACCCTGAAGTACATTTAGAGGAGTCATTTCCCGCCCTCTTCGCTTGAAAAAGGCCGTAATGGCTTCAACTGCTTCAGGAACTTCTTTTATTGGGCAGTGAAAATACTCCGCTAAAAGAGGCTTGGTCAGGTCATCCTGCGTGGGTCCCAATCCTCCAGTGATTAAGACTAAATCGGCTCGCTTTTCAGCAGCTTCGAATGCTGCCAATATATCCTCGCGCTTATCACCAACGGTGGTTTTTTGCACCACTTTTACCCCCACTAGATCCAATTCCTGAGAAATCCAGTGACTGTTTGTATCTACGATTTGGCCATAAAGTAACTCATCACCGATGGCGATGATCTCGGCTTTTACCAATTGCATTTTATCTGACTTTAGCGTTTTTAAGGATTTTGGAGAAAATACGGGGGAAGAAGCGCTTTAAATACACAGCATAGGTTTCTTTTCCACCGATCAGGACTTCTTCTTTTTCTTTTCGGATAGCAGCATAGATTTCTGCTGCGCATTTTTCTGCCGGATAGCCTTTGGCTTGGGCATCGTCCATTTGGCCAAGAGAACTTCCGTCTCCGGTAAGGGCATTTACAGAAACTTGCGTGCGGATGAATCCGGGACAAATTAGCGTCACACGAATGCCATCCTTGTCATGCTCTGCTCGCAGTGTATCGAAAAAACCATGCAAGGCATGCTTGGAAGCCGCGTAGGAGGATCGATAAGGGGAAGCGAATTTTCCCACCAAACTGGTCACCACCCCAAAATGACCAGACCTCTGTTGGATAAAATAGGGTAAGATGGCCTTTGTTAGAGCCACTGTTCCAAAGAAATTCACCTCCATGAGTTTCCGGTCTACTTCTAATTGGGTTTCCGAAATCAGAGATCGTTGACTGATTCCTCCATTGTGCAAAAGGACATCCACTCGACCGAAGTAGCCTAGGGCTTCCTGTACTTTCTGATCATAGTTTGACTGATCAGATAGATCAAGAGGTAGGACTTGAATGCGTTCTGGATGCTGACAGCTTTTTTTTACTTGCTCGAGCGCTTCTTGATTTCTCGCTGAAAGAATAAGTGCATGACCTTCTTGGGAGAATTTTTTTGCGCAAGCTTCACCAATTCCAGAGGAAGCTCCTGTGATCCAAATGACGGATTGACTCATGGTCGGTCGATTTTTTCATAGTCCACAAAGGAAAAAGCAAAGCGATGCCTGCTATCAACCGGATGATATTCCCGGAAGACTTCTTTCCAGTCTTTTGGATCAAATTCAGGGAAATAAGTGTCTCCCTCTGGTTCGGCCTCGACTTCTGTTAAGATAAGCTTGTCAGCCATAGCTATTGTCTGCGAGTATATCTCTCCACCACCAATGATAAAGAGCTCATTTACTCCTAATTTATTGCAAAAGGTAAAGGCATCTTCGATCGTGCCAAAAGTAAAATGTCCTTCAGGTACTTCAAATTTCGGGTCTCGTGTGATGACCAAATGGGTTCGGTCGGGGAGTGGTTTTCCCAGCGAAAGGAAAGTTTTTCTCCCCATTAAAATATAATGCCCGCTTGTGATCGCTTTAAATCGCTTGAAATCAGCAGGTAATCTCCAGATAAGGTCATTTTCCTTTCCGATTACATTGTTTTTTGCTTTTGCGGCTATTAGGGTAAGCTTCATCTGTATTTTTTGATCGAGGCTGAATTTACCTTGATTGCTTGGTTTATAAAAATGAGAATTGATGACTAGCTAATATTAAACCCGGATTCAATGAAATTTGGTAGGTAAAGTAAAATAGCTAACTCATTTTGTTAGTATAAAGTGTGTTCTCCTTTTTCACGGAGATAGATGGAATTGAGGTATAAATAAAGGTAGTTCAGTGATAAGCTGACCAAGCGCTTAATTAACGATTTACACATCAAGATTGTCTTTCTACGGATTTTACATTGATACTTTTTAGCCAAAAAGTATCCAAAAGGCTTTGTCGCAGCTATGCTTCCTCCCGCAAAGCCAACGCCAGGCTCGCGGCTGCGACGGCCCATCGCGCACAAAAGCCCTTAGTTCTGGATATCAAGTTTATGATCAAACTGTGTCGAAAAACAACCTCTTTTTCGACCTAAGAAAACTCTATTCATTTGAGCTAAATAGAAAAACGCATTATAGGCTCTATACCTCGTCAAACAAGTATTATGAGATTAGCCTTAGCCGAGAGAAAATCAATTGCCTTGATTGCTAAAATCCAGATAAATCGGGTCGGAAAAGGCTATTTTGGGTACTAATTCAAAATCCAGGTTAAACGAAAAAAGGCAATGAAATTCTCATCGCCTTTCCTTTGTTATTTGTTTGTGCTAATCAATCCTTGCCCATGCTCTCCATAACATTTGGATATTCAGAAGTGGTAAGGGATTTGGGACTGTTTTTTTCGATTTCTATGACGGTCATATCTATCGTATCTCCTCCTGTTTCGGTGAAGCTCATTTCCATAAAATCTCCATAGGGTAAATTGGCGAATCGCTTGGCATATTTTTCTTTGGTGGCGTTTTTAAGCAATGGGCTGTCCATACTCCAAAGGGATCTTACTCCCTCAATGGGCTCTTGAGTGATCCAGTAATGTCCTTCTCCATCTTCGCTCTTTACTAGGTATTCATCACAGGTATAGCCTAAGATCGTTTTGGTATTTCCTGTTTTTTCAAAGGTCACATCCTCATCTTCCACCTGCTGTTCCATTTCTTCATCAGCGATTTTACTCATGTCAAACTTGTAAGCAAAGCTGCTTTTTTGACCTTCATTATCCATAAATAGGACAGAGGCACTATTTTTAAAATCAAATACTATGGTCATCAGACCTTCATTTGCCTCGGGGTCACTTATCTCCATAGCTGTATACTCCTGGTCTGTCATAAGGGTCTTCATGGTGACCGGGTCTTCCGTTTTTCCCTTGGCATCGGTACTGACAATCTCCATGGTCATATACCCGGAAAACTCATAGCTATCTTCGATGTCGACAGGTTCGCCAATTCCTGCAAAAATAGATTCCATGTCCATATTGATTGGACTGGATTCATTACTTCCCCAAGCGCTGAGTTGTTTTTCGATTTGGCGCTGGACGAGCTTATTGATCTCTTCTTCTGTTTTCTTCTCCAAGGCATTTGTAGCACCTCGCTCGGCTGCCTGCTTTAGTTTTTTGAGAATCTGAGCTTCTGATGTGTAACTGGATAAAAGTAAAAATGAAACAAAAATGTAAAGTGATTTTTTCATGATCAAAGTGTTTAAATTGTTCAATAGTAGTACCTTAAATATCTTGAAAAATCAATGGAATTGAAAAAATAATTTTTGGAATTTTATAATTCTAATTTATCAATTTAAAGAAAATATTTCCCGCAGATATTCGCAGAAAAGGTCGTAGATGTTGGCTGATTGGTTTAAATAATCCGCGCAAATCAGCGCTTAAAATCTGTGTAGATCAGCGGGAGAGAAGAAAGTGTTTCCCGCAGATATTCGCAGAAAAGCTCGTTGATGATGGCTGATTGGTTTTAATAATCCGTGTAAATCAACGGTTAAAAGCTGAGCAAATCAGAGTGAGAAAAGAAAACATCACCCCTAGAAAGAGGAACAGGTCGCCATTGAATTAATGGAATCATAAGTAATTTTTATGTTTAAATTTTTGTGATTAAATTAATTTATTTCTAAGCATTACGTTCAAAAATTTTCAATTTTTACTATTTTAGGACATGCATGAAAATGAGATAACCTATAAGATCCGTGGAGCAATTTTTAAGGTCTATAATGCACTTGGCCCGGGGCTTTTAGAATCAAGTTATGAGGCGGCTTTAGCCTATGAGTTAATTAATTTAGGTTTAAATGTTCGGCAACAAGTTGGATTGCCTATGGTTTATGAAAAATTGAAAATGGATGTTGGCTATCGAATTGATTTGATGGTTGAGAATAAAGTAATTGTAGAGGTTAAATCTGTAGAAAACCTGGCTGAAGTACATTTTAAGCAACTTATTACTTATTTAAGGTTATCAAACCTGAAAGTTGGTCTATTAGTGAATTTCAATTCAGAAAATATTTCAAATTCAATTCATAGAAAAGTTAATGATTTTCATGAATGAGGTTGTTTTAACCGCGTAAATCAACGGTTAAAATCTGTGTAGATCAGCGGGAGAGAAGAAAGTGTTTCCCGCAGATATTCGCAGAAAAGGTCGCAGATGATCGCAGATTGGTTATTTTTATCCGCGTAGATCAGCGCTTAAAATCAGCGTGAATCAGCGGGAGAAAAAATAGTAATTCCCGCAGATAGTCGCAGAAAAGGTCGCAGATGATCGCAGATGGGTATAATTTTTATCCGCGTAAATCAGCAGGAGAAGAGAATAGGTTTCCCGCAGATGTTCGCAGAAAAAGTCGCAGATGATCGCAGATGGGTTTTAAAATTCCGTGTGATTCAGTTGGAAATAGGATGAATTTTGCCTTCAAACGGTCAGGATTAATTTTTCTATTTCTCTAGTCTGTAGCCTTTCAAGAAATCTCCAATGTGCATCCGTTTTTTTCCTTCAAGCTGCAGCTCCAGTACCTCCAAATGTCCTTCTCCACATTGAAATTTTAGAAAACTCTTTCCGTCGCTTTTCCATTCACCGGGTTTTAGCTCGGGAAATGGTTCAGGATGGGATTTGGATTTAAAGATCTTACAAGTTTTATCATGGAGTGTAGTCCATGCTGCAGGATAAGGAGAGAGTCCCCTGATCAAATTGTGAATGGATTCAGATGATTGAGTCCAATCGATCTGACAGGTTTCTTTGAATATTTTTGGCGCATGGTGCAGGGCCTTGCTTTCGTCCTGAGGAAGTGGCTTTACTTCGTCCTTTGAAATGGCTTCCACCGTTCGAACTACCAAATCGGATCCTACATTCATCAATTTTTCATAGACAATTCCCAAGTCGTCTTCCGGAAGAATGGCTACCTTTTCCTGAAAAATGATACTTCCAGTATCGATTTCATGCTTGAGGAAAAATGTTGTGACACCGGTTTCAGTTTCCCCGTTGATGATAGCCCAATTGATAGGAGCAGCTCCTCGATAATCGGGCAGGAGGGAAGCATGCAGGTTGAAGGTGCCTAATGGCGGCATGCTCCAAACGGATTCGGGAAGCATTCGAAAAGCTACGACGATCTGTAGATCAGCTTTTAGTTCTCGAAGCTCTTCTTGAAATTCCGGGTTTTTGAGATTGGTAGGTTGTAGGATAGGGAGTCCAAGACGTTCTGATGCTTGCTTCACCGGCGAACCCACCAATTTTCTTCCTCGCCCTTGAGGTTTGTCGGGAGCGGTGATTACTCCGACGATATTCCAACCCGCTTCCACTAGCTTTTCTAGGGCCGGCACCGCAAATTCCGGTGTGCCCATATAAATAATCCTCATTTCCTCTTTTGACTTCAATGCGTTTTAACTTTAAACTTCCAACTTCCAACTTCCTAACTTCCTAACTTCAAACTTCCTTACCTCCCAAACTTCCCAACTCCCTAACCCCCAAACTTCCAACTTCCCCCTTCCAACTTCACAATTCCCCCTTCCTACTTCACGCTTCCCCCTCACTCATACAGCAAATACCCCGCTCTCATCGCTTTGAAATCCTCCAATCCTGCCTTCCAGCTTTCTCGGATTTCGGACTCACTTTTTCCTGCCAAAATCTGCTTTTTCAGTTCATCCGTGCCGGCAAGTGTATTGAAGAAATTATTAAAAAACTTCTCCTTCATTCCCGATTTTTGATAGGCATCTAGTAGGTATTTGAGGGTAAAATGATGGTCTAATGATTCTCCACGAAGATCAACGCCATAGCAAAGCTTATCTTGATGGGGAGGTGTTTTGGACATTCCATCTATGCTAACTGGAGTGAATGTGAAGTCTCCAAACTTCGGGTCCGGGTAACCATACATCTGAAAGGGTTCGTAGGTACCTCTGCCCAATGACATGACGGTACCTTCAAAAAAACAGGTGCTAGGGTAGAGTTTGATGGCTAGATCACTGGGCAGATTGGGGGAGGGCTTGATCGGAAGATTGTAGGTTTGGCTGTGCGTCCAATTAGCTACAGGAATTACCTCCAAATCTGCTGTGATTCCGCCTTTTAGCCATTTTTCCCCATTGATCATTTGCGCGAGCTCACCTACGGTAAGTCCATGAACAACCGGGATGGGATGCATTCCCACAAAAGATTCAAAACCCGGCTTTCGTATTGGGCCATCCACATAGCTTCCATTTGGATTGGGACGATCAAAGATGATGATCTTTTTGCCTTGCTCAGCACAGGCTTCCATTACATAATGCATGGTACTGATGTAGGTGAAAAAACGGGTCCCCACGTCCTGCAGGTCAAAGATGATCACATCCAAATCTTGAATTTGATCCGCTGCGGGTTTTTTATTATTTCCATAGAGTGAGATAATTGGCAGCCCGGTCTTTTGGTCTATGCTATTGTCTACTTTTTCTCCGGCATCGGCTGTCCCCCTAAATCCATGCTCAGGTACGAAAACCTTTTTCATTTGAACGCCATTTTCAAGCAGAAAATCCACCACATGTTTGTTGTCGGATTGGGGAAGAATGGAGGTCTGATTTCCAACCAAGCCAACTTTTTTCCCCTCCAGCATGGGAAGGTATAATTCATGTCGCTCAGCACCAGTCAGTACCTGAGCAAAAAGTGAAGTGGAGCCAAAACTGATTGAAAGGATCAAAATTGACAAAAAACCGAATTGGATTAATTTTTTCATCTTCTTCATGCTAATTTGCGCTGTGTCTTCACAAATTAAACCACTCTGTTGAACCTTTCCTATTTCATTGCCAAAAGAATCAGTTTTAGCCGGACAGGCGGTTTTTCCGCGACGATTCATAAAATCGCCGTGGGAAGTTTGGGAATTGGAATTGCCGTTTCAATCCTCGCATTTATGATTTTGGGAGGTTTCCAAAAGACGGTTTCGGATAAGGTATATGGATTCACGGGGCACTATCAGGTGCAGCGCTTTACGATGAGCAATTCCTTTGAGGAAAACCCTTTTTCCCTAAAGCCTAACTATCCTCAGATTTATCAAGACATCCCGGAAATCCAACGAGTGCAGCAAGTAGCCCATAAGGCGGCATTGATGAAAGGGGAAGAGGAAGTGGAAGGTGTCTTGATGAAAGGGGTTTCCAGTGACTTTGATACCTTGGGTTTCCGAGAATACCTGGTTGAAGGACGATTTCTAAGCATTCCGCAGAGCGGCACATCCAATGAGATTGTGATCAGTCGCTATTTGGCTAATCGTCTGCTTTTGGAGGTAGGAGACAGGATTCTTCTATACTTTGTGCAAGACCCACCACGATATCGCAGGGTGGAAGTTGTGGGGATCTATGAGACATTTCTAGAAAACTTTGATCAAAAAATCATCATCGGAGAGCTTCAAACCATTCGCAACCTGAATGGGTGGAAAGAAGATCAGGTAGGAGGCTTAGAGATCTTTTTGGAAGGTCAATCAAGTCCAGAGCTCACCCGCTCGATAGAGGATGTACTGGATTTGGACTTGAAATTAATTCCTTCAGATGATAAATATTTGGAGATTTTTGACTGGCTTAAGTTGCTGGATACCAACGTGTACGTCTTCTTGATTTTAATTGGTTTTGTAGCTGTTTTTAATATGGGAGCCATCCTTTTTATTCTCATCATGGAGCGTACGCAGATGATTGGATTGCTGAAAGCTTTGGGAGCAAGGGATCTTCAGATCCGAAAAATATTCTTTTGGAATGGAATGCGGATTTTGGGACGTGGACTTCTGATTGGGAATTCCTTGGGATTGGGCATTGGGGTCTTGCAATACTATTTTCACCTTATTCCACTCAATCCAGAGAGTTATTATATGAGCTACGTGCCGATAGATTGGAATTGGCCTGTCTTTATCGGTCTGAATATTGGGATCACGATTTTAACAGCCTTAGTGCTGTGGATTCCGGTGATTGTTATTTCACGGGTAAACCCGATTCAGTCCATTCGTTTTGATTGAGTTGGTAAGGAGAAAAAATACTTTTGATTTTCATCCAAATCACGCCAAAAACCGCTTCTTTGAAAATTCCTTTGCTCATTTTGGAAGTGCCTCTCGTTCGGTCTGTAAAAATGATCGGGACTTCTTTGATTTTGAAACCTAGCTTCCAGGCGGTGAATTTCATTTCAATTTGAAAGGCATAGCCGATAAATCGAATTTCATCCAGTTTTATACCTGCGAGTACACTTCGGTGATAGCATTTAAATCCAGCTGTCGAATCACTGATCGGTAATCCCGTGATGAAGCGAACATAGACTGAGGCGAAATAGGACATAAGTACCCGACCAATCGGCCAGTTAACCACGTTTACTCCGGTGATGTACCGACTTCCAATGGCCATGTCAAATCCTTCCTCTGCACAAGCTTGGTACAGTCTGATCAAGTCCTTAGGATCATGGGAGAAGTCCGCATCCATTTCAAAGATGTAGTCGTAGCCATGGGACAAGGCCCACTTGAATCCCGTGATATAGGCTGTCCCCAGGCCTAATTTTCCCTTTCGCTCGATCAAATGAAGACGGCCACCAAGCTCAGTTTGTAAGCCTTTGACCAATTCACCTGTGCCATCCGGAGATCCATCATCAATGACGAGCAGTTCGAAATGACCATCCAAATTCATCACGGTGCGAACCATGTCCTGAATGTTTTCGGACTCGTTGTAGGTAGGAATGATGACCAGCTTTCGGTGTTTCATAGGTAGAGCAAAGCCCAAAAGTAATTCTTCGAGGCGATTTTTGAAGAACGGTCCGTACAAAATATCGTTAAAGCTTACTTTTGGGGCAAAATTATACCATGCAAAAGAAAATCGGAATCGTCAGTTACGTGTCTACAGGGGCCTATGATGCCAATACTATCGATGAGGACCAGATATTATCCAAAACACTTTCAGAATTGGGTTTTGACAATGAAATCATGCCTTGGTCGGACTCAAAGGTAGATTGGGCTCAATATGACGCGTTGTTGATCAAATCTGTATGGGATTATTTCGATTACTATCCGGAGTTTTTGCAGTGGATGGATCGAATAGAGTCGCTGAAAATCCAGGTTTTTAATGATCTGAATACTATCCGATGGAACAGTAGCAAAACCTACCTGTTGGAAATGGAGAAAAAAGGCTTTCCGGTAATAGCTGGAAAGATTTTGGAGAAGGGTAGCAAGTTTGATCCTAAGGAGGTAATGGATGGCTTGGCGGTGAAAGAGTTTGTCATCAAGCCCTTGGTCAGTGGGGGAGCAAAGAATACTTTTCGACTGGATTTAGAGAAAGCGATTGCCCAGCAGGACCAAATTCAAGGTCTTTTGGAGAATGAATCATTTTTAGCCCAGCCTTTTGTACAGGAAGTAGCTGAGGTTGGAGAATATTCCCTGATATTTTTCGATGGGAAATTCTCCCATGCTGTTTTAAAAACTCCGAAGAAGGAAGATTTTCGGGTGCAACATTATTTTGGAGGAACTATTCAAGAAATCAATCCTGATCAGCCTATGCTGGAAACAGCCACTAGCTTTGTAAAAGAGTTTGCGAGCGAATCGCTTTACGCCCGAGTAGATGGTGTGATGAGGGATACAGGATTTTACTTGATGGAATTGGAGCTGATTGAGCCATATTTGTTTTTGGGATTGAGTGAAAAATCCATGCCCAATTATCGGGAGGCTATTCAATCAAAATTGGCTTAAGAGCAGAGATCCAAATGGCTTTGGGCATAGTCCGAACCTTTGGATGCAGCTTGCTGAATGTAATTGCATCCTTCAGTTTTTCCCAATTGCGCCATGCAAATGCCTTTCTTACCCAATGCCTCTGTGTGGTTTGGATCGGTCTTAAGTACCGCATCAAAGTCCTCTAAAGCCCATTCTAAATAGCCCGCACGCATCAAAGCAAAACCTCTATTGTAGCGACCTACCATATTGTTGGGTTCTAATTGTACGTAGGTATTGAAGGAAGCCGCGCAACCGAGCACATCCCCACGAAAGGCTCGAGCCATTCCGGTGTAAAAATGGAGTTGAGGGTGCTTTTCGTTGAGTTCCTTAGCTTTAAGAAAAAACTCTTCCGCAAGGGTGTAATTTTCATTCATCAAAAGGGCCCTGCCTAAGTGATAGAGGATATTAAAATCCTCTGCATCGGTCTTGGCTGCGCGAAGTAGCCATAATTCAGCCTCTTTGTATTTCTCTTGATTAAAAAGAATGATCCCAATGCCCGCATAGGCTTGAGCGTATTGATTATCAAGTTGAATAATGCGTTCGTAGTCCTCCATAGCCCCAGGAATATCACCCAATTCTTCCTTTGCTCGGGCACGGAGATGGAATGCTTTTACATCGGTTACATGAAAAAAGAGGTAGGCATTCAAGGAAGAAATAGCCTCCTCGTAGCGTTTTCCGTCAAATAGTTCTTCAGCTTCATAAAGTTCTGATCTGCAGGAGCTAAAAAATACCAAGACTGACAGTGCGAGAATAGTTTTAAAATTTCGTAGCATACCGAAATAAACAAAAAAAATATGGATTTGAAAAAGCACAAGTACTAATTCAAATCCAAATTTATGTTAAAAACCTATTTATCTTCCAGTTATGGGAGTATCAACTCAAAATCAAAGTACTCCTTTGGTACTTGGTAATTGATTGATGTTTCTGGGGTCGCGCATCACTGCCATTTTGATAGCTCTAGCAAGACCTTTAAAGATTGCTTCGATTTTGTGATGCTCATTGTCTCCCTCTACTTTAATATTCAGATTGCACTTGGCAGTGTCTGAGAAGGATTTGAAGAAATGGTAAAACATCTCTGTGGGCATATCACCGATTTTCTCACGCTTGAATTCAGCTTCCCAAACCAACCAAGGTCTTCCTCCAAAATCGATCGCTACCTGAGCCAAGGCATCGTCCATGGGCAATAGGAAACCGTAGCGATAGATCCCTTTTTTGTCTCCCAAGGCTTTCAAATAAGCTTCTCCCAATGCTAAGGCAGTGTCCTCAATGGTGTGATGCTCGTCAATGTGCAGGTCGCCTTTCACTTGTATCTCCAAGTCAGTCGAACCATGCTTGCCAAGCTGCTCCAACATATGATCGAAAAAGCTCAAGCCTGTATTTATTTTACAATAGCCATTTCCATCCAGATTTAAACTGATTTGAATATTGGTTTCGCTGGTTTTTCGACTGACTGTAGCCTTTCGTGGAGGCATTTTCAAGAAGGTGTAAATCTCGTCCCAATCTTTGGTAGAAAGCGCCGCTTTTGGTTCATGGTCTCCTATGAAGATGGCTTTGGCTCCTAAGTTTTCAGCCAATTGAACGTCGGTCAATCTATCGCCGATTACATAGGAATTCTCCAGATCGTATTCATCTGAGAAGTATTCCTGCAGTAAACCTGTTCTTGGTTTGCGCGTAGGTGCATTTTCATGCTCAAAGGTCTTATCTACATGCACAGCATCAAAGGTGATGTTTTCTTGTTCAAGGGTTAAGAGCATTTTGAACTGTGCCGGCCAAAAGTCCTTTTCGGGAAATGAGTCCGTACCCAAACCATCCTGATTGGTTACCATGACTAGATGGTATTCCGTTTCCTCTGCTATTTTGCGAAGGTTTGAGATGGCTTTCGGGATAAATTCCAGCTTTTCCAAGCTGTCGACCTGAAAGTCAGTGGGTGGCTCCTTGATGATGGTACCATCCCGGTCTATGAAAAGCACTTTCTTTTTCATCTATAAATATTCTTTTTATGGCAATTGTGAATTCTAATCATGCAGTTTAAGATTGCCTGCCCTCCGGAAGGCAGGCTTCGTCGCTTTCTAGGATGAATACTTAACTTTTTTTTTAGGACTGCTCCTCGCAAAGACGTAATCAACAACAATCTTACTGTAAATCCAGTCAAGATAATTGGAAATCAAAAGTCATCCTTTCCTAAATAGTCAGGATGTGCATTTTCAAATTTTTCAATTTTTCAATTTTCCAATTTTTAATAAAGCCTCAATAAAAGCCTCATTTTCACTTCTTGTCCCAACCGAAATTCGGAGACAGTCTTCACATAAAGTGACCTTGGCACGATTCCGCACAATGATTTTCTCTTTGATCAATTCTTCATAAACCTGATTTGCATGAGGAAGCTTCACTAAAAGGAAATTAGCATGAGAAGGGTGGATTTTCTCAACGAATGGAAGCTTTTTCAGCTCCAACTCCAAGAAATCCCGCTCGGCCAAGATCTCTTTGATCATCAAATCTACCTTGCCTTTATCTTTCAAAGCATGCAAAACAGTATCTTGGGTCAGTCCTGAGATATTGTAGGGAGGCTTGATTTTATTCAGTATTCGAATGATTTCTTCACTTCCAAAAGCCATACCCAGTCTAAGCGAAGCCAATCCCCAGGCTTTGGAGAAAGTCTGCATCACAAGTAGGTTGGGATAGTTTTTCAGTTCGGTAGTAAAGCTAGGTTCATCACTGAAGTCGATATAGGCTTCATCAACTACCACGAGTCCTGGGAAATTTCGCAGGAGAAAATAGATATCTTCTCGCTTTACCTTATTTCCGGAAGGATTATTTGGAGAGCAGATGAATAATATCTTCGAATTATGATCTGCAGCCTCCAAAATCTTCAAAGGTTGAAGTTGAAAGTCTGCGGTCAGGCTCACTTTTCGAACTTCTACATCATTGATATTGGCGCTGACCTCATACATGCCATATGTAGGAGGAAGGAGGATCACATTGTCTTTTCCGGGATTGCAAAAGGCACGAAAGAGTAGGTCTATGGCTTCATCCGAACCGTTTCCCAAAAACACCTGCTTGGGATCGACTTCCTTGATCTTGGATAGCTCCACCTTAAGGCTAGTCTGATAGGGATCTGGGTAGCGATTGAAGTTTTCAATAGTCACTGAGCCAAGAGGGTTTTCATTGGCATCCAGGAAGATCCCTTCTTTACCACTGTACTCATCCCGCGCAGAAGTGTAGGGCTTCAAATCTTTGATGTGAGGCCTAAGTAATGAATTTAGATCAAAGGGCATTACTTATTCTTTTTGAGTGAGTTAAGTCTAACAGTTACAGCGTTTTTGTGGGCATGAAGAAGTTCATTTTCTGCCATCACTTCTACAGTGGGACCGATATTTTGAATTCCCTCAGGCGTAAGCTTTTGATAGGTGATTTTTTTGACAAAACTGTCCAATGAAACTCCGCTGTAGTTTCTGGCATAGCCATAGGTAGGGAGGGTATGATTGGTGCCGGATGCATAATCACCCACGGATTCAGGAGTATATTTTCCAATGAAAATAGATCCGGCATTGACGATTCCTTCCACAGCCTCTTCTTCATTTTCCACGCTGATGATCAAGTGCTCTGGCGCGTAGAAATTGATCAAATCAAGCGCTTCCTGAAGATCTTTGACTACAATAGCAACGGAATTATCCAGTGATTTTGCTGCAATATCTTTTCTAGGTAGTACTTCCAGTTGTACGTCTATTTCTTTTAGTACTTTTTTGGCAAACTTCTGACTATGGGTGACCAATACTACTTGGGAGTCCACGCCATGCTCTGCCTGACTGAGAAGGTCTGCAGCTACGAATTCTGCAGGCGTACTGTCATCTGCATAAACCAAAACTTCAGAAGGTCCCGCAGGCATATCGATAGCGACTCCATATTTGGTGGCTAGTTGCTTGGCTGCAGTCACAAATTGATTACCCGGGCCGAAGATTTTATCCACTTGAGGGACAGTGTCTGTTCCAAAAGTCATGGCGGCAACTGCTTGAGCACCTCCAACTTTGACAATTTTATGGATTCCGATCAAATCAGCAGTGTAGATGATGGCCGGGTGAACCTTGCCTTCTACATTGGGAGGGGTGCATAGTACAATCTCTTTGCATCCGGCTATTTTGGCAGGAACACCAAGCATGAGAACTGTGCTGAAAAGTGGTGCCGTGCCTCCGGGAATATAGAGTCCTACCCGCTGGATGGAGACACTCTTTCGTCGGCAGACCACACCTGGCATGACCTCTTCGATCAGTTCTGGGCTCTGTTGAGCTTGATGAAAGCGTTCGATATTTGCCTTTGCTTTTTGGATCGCTTCCTTGAGTTCAGGACTCAATTCATCAGCAGCCGCTTTAATCTCTGACTGAGGGACCAGCAAACTATCCAATTCCACATGGTCAAACTCATAAGCATATTTGATCAATGCCTTATCTCCATTTCTTTTCACTTTTCGGAGAATAGGCTTGACGATTTTATTGATTTGCTTGGTCTTGAATACAGGTCGCTCAACCGCTTTCTTCCAAACTTTCTCTTCAGGATTGACGAGTATGTTCATCAGCTTTTTGTTTTAATGCTTGCTAATTGATCAAATTACCATTTTCTCGATGGGAACTACCAAGATGCCTTCAGCTCCTGCAGCACGGAGTTCTTCGATATTTTCCCAAAATTGATCTTCACTGATCACTGAGTGGACAGATGACCAGCCTTTCTGAGCCAAAGGAAGTATGGTTGGGCTACGCATTCCCGGAATCAGGCTGATAATTTTGTCCAGAGATTCATTGGGTGCATTCAAAAGGACGTATTTGTTGCTTTTTCCTTTTTGGACGGCATTGATTCGGAATAGGAGCTTGTCCACAATCTCTTTTTTCCAATCTGCCAATTCCTTGTTGGCGATCAATACAGCCTCACTGTTGAAGATTTCCTCAACCTCTTTCAGTCCATTCATCATCAAGGTAGAGCCGGAGCTCACAATGTCGCAAATCCCTTCAGCAAGCCCTATGCTTGGTGCAATTTCTACAGATCCACTGATCTCGTGGATTTCTGCTTGGATATTCTTTTTCTGAAGGTAATCGCCCAGAATCTTTGGGTAGGAGGTAGCAATGTTTTTTCCCTCGAAATATTCGATGCCAGCATACTTTTCTCCCTTTGGAATGGCAAGAGAAAGGCGGCATTTCGAGAAACCCAACTTTTTAAGCGTTTCTACTTCCTTGTTCTTTTCTACGAGTTCGTTTTCACCCACTATTCCCAAGTCAGCAACCCCATCAGAAACATAGCCTGGGATATCGTCATCCCGGAGGAATAAAAACTCAATTGGGAAATTGGTGGAGGTGGATTTTAATTTTCCGGTTCCATTATAGAATTTGATGCCACACTCTTTGATCAACTTCAATGAATCTTCAGAGAGTCTACCGCTTTTTTGGACGGCTATACGGATAATTTTTTCCATGAATAAATTTACGCTAAGAAATGTAATGATTGTGTAAAATGGTGGTGAAAGGCCGAATCCCTATCATCAGCGTCACCGGGTGGGGTGTTTGTAATATTCCTCTCAAGAGGAATGATGGAAATGATGCACATGAACCTGAAAGGCATGTGAATAAAAATAAGCGCTATGTGCTTTGGAGTAATTCATTTCGAATTCAAAGTTAACCACCGATTCAAAACATACAAAGCCTGATATAGTTTTCTGCAAGATTAATTTTTTGATGGTTTCCAAGGACCATAAATGGCCTGCCGGAAATCATGATGTAGTCCAATTCCATCGTAGGGGGTTAATTGAACGAATAAAATGGCGATCAATTCATTTTTGGGATCCACAAAAAAGAGCGTACTCAATGCTCCGTCCCAAAAGAATTCTCCTACCTCTCCCGGATTCTCTTCCGGACCTTGGGGAGCAGCTGTTCGCACAGCGAAATCAATCCCAAACCCCACTTGACCCTTGCTTGGTAGCCAGGATCGCTTATCAAGCGGGATCGAATCGGGGAGGTGATTGGTAGCCATCAATTGAATAGTCTCTGGCTTAAGGATGGTTTTCTCTTCATGTTTTCCCTCATTGAGGAGCATTTTAGCAAATTTCAAATAATCATCTATCGTGCTGCTCAGGCCAAATCCTCCTGGTGTCAAAGGCCAATTTTTGTAGCTAAAGCGATAAGCAATCGAATCATTTTGTCTTTCGACTCCACCTTCATCGGTTTTTTGGTAAACGGCAGCCATGCGATCCCGGTAATTTTCTGGGACGAAATACATGGTTTCATTCATCTCCAGAGGATCCAAAATGTTTTCCCTCACAAATTGCTCATAAGGAACTCCGGTCACTTTCTCCACCAAATAGGCCTGCATATCTACACATAGTCCATATTCCCACTGAGTGCTCGGTTCAAACCAAAGTGGAGTACTCGCAATTTTGGAAGCCATATCACTGAGGCTGTTCTCGAAGTTTCTAGCATCCTTTTCGGCCATGACTTCGCTGAGACCGGGAATATTGTCTCGATTGGGGAAGCCCGCAGTGTGCCTAGTAATATCCCGTACCGTGATGGATCGCTGGGCTTCCGTCAAAATCATCTCCCCATTTTCATCTACCCCTTGATATACCTTCATTTTTGTAAATTCAGGCAGGTATTTTTCCAGTGGATCATCCAGTTCAAAAAGCCCTTGCTCATAGGCCTTCATAAGTGCTGCTCCGGTGATTGGCTTAGTCATGGAGTAAATTTGAACCATAGTCTCCCTGTTCATTTTTCGCTTAGCCTCCTTGTCTGCATATCCCAATGCGTTGAAATAGCGCTCCTGCCCTTTTTCAAAAACCAAAGCAGAAAGTCCAGCCACTTTTCCTTGAGATACGAAAGCCTCAAGTGTCGAATCCAACCGAAATTGGGCTGCCTCGTCAAAAATCAATTCCTCTTGGATCTTGGAATTTTGACAGGAGAAAATCAATGAGGAGAGAATGAATAGAATTGGGAGATGAAGTCGTCTCATAGTTTCAAATCAAAATTGGGGCAGAAATTTAAGGAAAATGAGGCTAGACTTTAGCCTGCCATCTTTTTATTCCATCAATGGCAAATTGGGCAATGGCTTCGTAACCCATGTCAGATGGATGAACTTCATCACTTGCAAAAAACTCCGGGCTAAGCTTCAGGTCTATTTCTTCAAAAATGACATTGGGATAAATTTCTTTGATCTCTTCCATCTTTTTGGTCAAAAATGTTCGCTGCTTGCGAAGGAAAAACTGCATTCTTGGAGAAAATGCCGGGAAGTTATTCACCGGAGGGATGGCTGCCAGATAGATCCATTCCGGGGAAAAGTTCTTCTGGAAATGATTGATGATTTCAAGAAGCAGGCTTTTGTAATTTGAGGGTTCCGTAAGTCTAAAGCAGTCATTGGCTCCCATAAAAAGAAAAACTCCCTCTACATGACCTTTTAGATTACTGATCTCTTCCCCAAACTCATTGAAAAAATCTTTGGCTTGCAAGCCGTTTTTACCCAGATTAATCACTTGGAAATCTTGACCAAAATGAAAGCTGATTTGTCCAGCGAGCGTTTTTTCGGGTTTGCTAGCTCCGACACCTGCCGCAGTTGACTCACCAAAAATCAATAGTTTTTTGTCTCCACTTCCTAAAATCAAATGATTGCTTT
Source organism: Algoriphagus sp. NF (assembly GCF_028823735.1). Classification (NCBI taxonomy): domain Bacteria; kingdom Pseudomonadati; phylum Bacteroidota; class Cytophagia; order Cytophagales; family Cyclobacteriaceae; genus Algoriphagus; species Algoriphagus sp. NF. The sequence goes on along the minus strand of NZ_JAPEIB010000029.1, from coordinate 24,843 downwards.
GGGCAGGAGGGATGGGTTTGCTTTTTCGGATCGCCTTTGCCTCAGCAATCAGAAAAGGTAAAAAAGGAAAAAGTCCTGCCTGAAAAAGTCGATAGGAAAGCATGAATTAGCCTCCTGATTTTTTTGCCTTATACCCTTGCTCAATTAGAATTTGCAGGACTTTGTCCCGATGGTCTCCTTGAATTAAGATTTCTCCATCTTTTGCAGAGCCACCAACACCACATTTGGATTTGAGCGTTTTTCCAAGCTCCTTCAAATCATCTTCCGACCCAACAAATCCAGACACCAACGTCACTTGCTTTCCTCCCCGAGCTTTTTTATCCAGCATGACTTTTAGATTCTGCTGCTGAGGAGGGAGGGTATCCGATGTTTCTTCTGAGTCGTAATTGAAATCAAAATCCGAAGAGGTAGAATAGACTACACCGTCTCGCTTTTTCCAATCGTTATTTTTTCTTCCCATGGTTTAAAATTAAAAAGAGTCTGTCTCAAAAGACTTTCGTCATTGCGATCCGCCGCGGCGGGGAAGCAATCTATCTTGACTAAGTTAAATCAACAATGAGATCGCCTGTCCTCCGGTAGGCGGGCTTCTCCCGACTTTGTCGGGATCCCGATGACGTAAATACACTTTGAGACAGTCTCTTAGTACTGTCTTTTTTAAGAATTAATCTTCTACCCGAAGCGTCCAAACAGGCCGCTTGGCATGATTGACTACATCTTCAGCGATGCTGCCAGTGATTAGATGTAGGAAGCCTGTACGCCCACTAGTGGCCATAGCAATTAGATCTGCATCTATATCCTCGGCAAATTCGATGATGCCATTTTCTTCAGAAGTAGAATTATAGACCTCTGCTTTCACATTTTCGAATCCAAATTCTTTAGCGAATCGCTTAATTCTGGAAATGGACTCTCTGGTAGTTTCAAAATTCCCTGGTGTATTGACAATCACTAAGAAAATCTCAGCCCCGAAAATATGCTGCAATCTTTTCAATCGAGCTGCGATTTCAGCTGAATTGCTTCTAAAGTCGCTTGCAAAGACTATTTTTTTCAAATCTGATGGGTTGACTTTAGATTTGATGGTCACGACAGGGCAGCGGGCCGTGCGAACTACCTTTTCTGTATTTGATCCGATCAATACTTCTTCCAGACCTGAAGAGCCTTTAGAACCCATGACAACTAAATCCGGATCTTCTTCCAAGATGGATGATTGAATACTCTTGAAAGCATTACCAAGTTTGATGGTGCTTTTAAAGGCATAAGGTTTATTCTGATGAGCAGCTTCTAAATCACTCAGCTGTTTTTTTCGCTTTTCCATGAGTTCTACGAAAAAAATCTGATTCTCTATATCTCCCATCATTTCACCTCCGCCCATGGTGCCCATACTAGTGGTAGCGGGAATCTCTAAGACGTGAAGAACCTCTATGGAAACATTATCGAGTTTACTGGCAAAAGCCAAAGTAAAATCCAATGCGTTTTGGGCTTCTTCCGAAAAATCAAAAGGTACAAGTACTTTAGTCATGGTTTTTGGATTAATGTTTTATGCCAAATTAGCATAATTTCCTTAGCAAAAAAGGACTTTTATCAGCTTTCATGTGCATATAATTTGATTTTCAAAGACCACCCCGAATAATCGGGGCAGGCTATGGAATCTCGTCGGAATTCCTCGATCCATCGGGGTATCCCGGTATGTGTCGCTTGTGAAGTGCCTGTCTCCTTTTGGCAGGCTCGATTTCAAAAAAGCAATAAGCCCACACCCAAAAGGATGACCCAAAACAAGGTGCTCAATGCCATTTTTTTCAAAAATGGATCTGTTTCTTTCGGGTTTTTGGCCTTTTGTACTCCCAATCCAATCGGGATCATCATTGCCAGAGCTCCAATAGCTAGTAGTCCATTGAAGTTTTCAGTAATCAGGCAAAATATCAACAAGAAAAAATATCCAGCTATGATCAAAATCCAATTGTATCGCACAGCTGCCCTTCTTCCTATGCGTACAGGAATGGATCGCTTTCCGGCTTTTTGATCCGATTCGATATCCCTGATATTATTAATGTTCAAAACTGCCGTGCTAAAGCAGCCCAAAGATCCGCCTATTAAAAATATGGGCCAAATAAGCTCTAAACCATGCAGAAAATACGTTCCTGCTACTCCCAAGATTCCGAAAAACAGGAATACCGATAAATCTCCCAATCCTAGGTATCCGTATGGATTTACGCCCGAGGTGTAAGAAATAGATGCCCAAATGGCTAAAATTCCTAATCCCAAGAATACACTAAATAAGATCCAATCATTCAAGGCTAGATAAATCAAGCTGATTCCAGAAATGAATGAAAGCATTCCAAATAGATACATGGCTCTTTTCATTTCGGACAAAGTGATCAGCCCAGACTGAACTGCTCTTACAGGCCCTTCACGTTCCTGAGAATCAGCCCCATGAACCGTATCCCCATAATCATTGGATAGGTTGGAGAGGATTTGTAAAAAAATGGTGGTTAAGGAGGCCAGAATTAGAATTTCCAATCGAAAAATCCCGTAGTAAGCGGCAAGTATTGATCCCGCAAAAATACTGGCCAAAGCCAAAGGTAAAGTACGAAGCCTGACTGCATGCAGCCAGGCTTCTTTTTTTGTTGTAATGGAGTGCTTCACTAAGATTCTGAATTAAGCTCCTACCAATGCCAAGATTTCCTCATCCAATGGAGCGACGGATGAAGGGAAGAATTTTTCTAATTCTCCTTTTTCATTGATATAGTACTTACAGAAATTCCAGGTTGGTTCTTGATTATTCCAACCGTTTAGGTTTTCATCAGAAAGCCACCTGTAGAGAGGATGTTTATCAAATCCCTTCACAGATATTTTTTCAAAAACCGGGAAAGTCACCCCGTAATTGGTAGAGCAAAATTCTTTGATTTCCTCATTTGAACCAGGCTCTTGTCCCCCAAAGTTATTGGCAGGGAAGGCAAGAATTTGGATTTTATCTCCAAAGTTCTCGTGCAGCTCTTGTAAGGCAGCATACTGAGGAGTGTAGCCACATTTAGATGCTACATTCACCACAAGGATTTTCTTCCCTTTGAATTGCTCAAAGTTCACCTCTTTGCCATCAAGGTCTTTCAGTTTGAAATTGTAAAATTCTGATTCCATAGTTTTCGTATTTACGGGTAACATTCCTGCCTGAAGATTCTCAGGTCTTTCTAGTGTTCGGCCACAGGACAGGATGCCAAGGGCAAAAATGAAAGTTAAAAGCTTTTGCATATTACATTCGGTCTGGTACTTGTATACCCAATAAACCCATCCCTTTTTTGATTGTTTGGGCGGTTAATTTAGAAAGTGCAACTCTGAAGGCTACGAGTTCGGGATTTTCCTCCGCAAAGATCTGTTGATCCGCATAGAAGCGATTATACTCCTTAGCCAATTCAAAGAGGTAATGCGCAATGATCGATGGCGAATATTCCTCACCAGCTAGTCTGAGTTTATTTTCAAATTCGTTGAGCAGGTAGATCAAATCAGATTCGGACTGAGCAATAAAGCCAATTCCTGTGAAATCCGGATTTTGATAATCTACTCCAATCTGATCGGCCTTGCGAAGGATGGAGGCGATCCGAGCATGGGAATATTGGACAAATGGCCCGGTAAATCCCTGAAATTCGATGGATTCCTGCGGATTGAAGAGCATTCGTTTTTTCGGATCCACTTTCAGAAGGAAGTATTTCAAGGCTCCAAGTCCTAAAATCTGATAAAGCTCCTCTGCCTGCTCAGCGCTGAATCCCTCAATTTTCCCCAGTTCTTTAGTGTGTTTTTCAGCAGTATCGACCATTTCTTGCATCAAGTCGTCTGCATCTACCACTGTCCCTTCGCGGGATTTCATTTTGCCGGTAGGCAAATCTACCATGCCATAGGAGAGATGATACAAACCTTCGCCATATGGACGGCCTAGTTTTTTGAGGATTTTGAAGAGCACATCAAAGTGGTAATCCTGCTCATTTCCAACTACATAGACAGACTTGTCAATCTGGAAGTCCTCATATTTCAAATCCGCAGTACCCATATCCTGAGTGATGTAAACCGACGTGCCATCACCTCTAAGAACCAACTTTTCATCAAGTCCTTCATCAGTCAGGTCTACCCAAACAGAATTGTCCTCTTTCTTGAAAAAGACGCCTTTTTGTAACCCTTCTTCTACAATATCTTTCCCAAGCAGATAAGTGTCAGATTCGTAATAAAACTTGTCGAATTCCACGCCCATTTTTCGGTAAGTCTCATCAAAGCCTGCATAGACCCAAGTATTCATCTGCTTCCAAAGAGCAACTGTTTCCTGATCATTTGCTTCCCACTTTCGAAGCATTTCCTGAGCTTCAAGCAAGATTGGAGCATTTTTCTTTGCAGCTTCCTCTGTCTGTCCAGACGCTATCAGTTCCTTGATCTCATTTTTGTACTCTTTGTCAAAAAGCACATAATACTTTCCAGCAAGATGATCTCCCTTTAGTCCGGATGACTCAGGAGTTTCTCCATTTCCAAATCGGAGATAGGCGACCATGGATTTACAAATGTGAATTCCCCGATCATTGACCAGATTGGATTTGATCACTTCATAGCCATTCGCCTCCAGAATTTGAGCCACAGAATAACCCAAGAAGTTATTTCTTAAATGCCCGAGGTGAAGGGGTTTATTGGTGTTTGGGGAAGAATACTCTACCATGACCCGCTTACCATTGGAAGGCATTTGGCCTCGGGAAGAGTTTTGGTAGATTTTTGTAAAAAGGTCCAACCAAGAACTTTGATTGAGCACAAGATTCAAGAAACCCTTGACCACATTGAAGCCTGCTACTTCTTTGACATTTTCCTGAAGGTATTCACCGAGTAAAGTCGCGGTATTTTCAGGAGTAGTTCTGGAAATTTTCAAATAGGGAAAAACCACAAAAGTATATGTCCCTTCAAACTCCTTCCGGGTTGGGGCCAAAGCCAAATCTTGGGTTTCTACTGAATGATTAAAGATATTTTGAAAGGCAAGTTGGAGGCCTTTTTGGATGTTTTCTTGTATGGTCATGCTAGATTTTTAGCAGTAAATAAGCCGAAGCAGGTTGATATATTTTGAATGCCAAATTTAAGACTGCTTCAGTAATAAATCAGTTTTCTCGATTTTTATCTGTCGCCGTCCGGATTTATTTTGAATAAATGCCTTAGAAATTATCTACAAGAGATTTGGTGGTGACTTCCAGGACCTCAAAGGCGTTTTCAGCCATGGTGTTTTCGGTGTCCAAAGTAGGATTGACTTCCACAATTTCCCAGCAGCAGACACGCTTGTCTTTGATGAGCTCTGCATTGAGTTCGATGGCCTCTTTCACCGTAAGGCCATCCGGAACGGGTGTTCCAGTACCTACCGAAATGGAAGAGTCCAGACTATCCACATCAAAGGAAATGTAAATCTGATCGCAATCCTTCAGAATTTCCAGACTTTGCTTGGCTACTTCTTGGATTCCCAATTCCCGTACTTCTTTGGTTTTAAAGTTTTTGATTCCGTGCTTTTCTATCAAGAAATCTTCCGGTGACTCTGTATCTCTTACCGAAATGAAAACGATGTCCTCAAGGTTGATTTTTGGGAAATTGCCACCGATATTTTTGATACGCTCCCAAAACATCAAAGTGTCCTCCGAAGGCTCATTAATCTTGCATTCAGGATTATCTGTTTGCGAAGCCATAGCCAAGGGCATTCCATGCATATTGCCGGAAGGAGTGGTGAATGGGGTATGGAGATCTGCATGTGCATCGATCCAAATCACGCCCAAGCGCTTATCGGGATGGGCTGCTTTGATTCCCATGATGGTGCCTGCTGCAGTACTATGATCCCCTGCCAGGACTATTGGGAATTTCTTGTCGATTCTAAGCGATTCGATAGTGCTGTACACATTTTTCAAAACCTGATATACGCCATCAATGTACTTGGCATGAGGAAATTTATTGCCTTTCCAGAGGTAATCATTGGCATCTGGCACATTGATCGGGTCAAACTGAGTAAAAAAGTCTGATTTAGCATCCAAGGAAGCAATTTTGAGTGCGTCTATTCCTAAACTCGCGCCTCGTGTGCCGGCAGCTATTTCAGATCGTACTTCTACGAGTCGGATATCTCTCATGGTATTTTGGGTGGATTATTTTCAGCTTGCAAAAGTACTTAATATACTCTAAGGAATCTAGCTTATCCAGCTATTTGGCAATTGAGATGCCCAATGAAGCTGAGGAATTCAAACACAAGCAGTATTAAATAAATTATATATAATGGGAGCACCTTTGTTTTTGAAAATTCATGGGATTCCCCAAATTTTGTGGCAGTTTTGTAAAGAAGAAAATATTTAAAAATGAATCGTTATATAGACCTCATTCAACAGACTTTTGACTTTCCTACCAAGGAATTCCATGTAGAAAACAACCAACTTTTCTTCAATGGGGTCAACTTGATGGAGATAATTGAAACCTACGGAACACCGCTCAAACTGACCTATCTTCCAAAGATTTCTGAAAGCATTCAAAACGCTAAGTCTTACTTTGGAAATGCGATGAAAACGCATGATTACAAGGGGAATTATACTTATTGCTATTGTACCAAATCTTCGCATTTCAGCTTTGTATTGGATGAGGCGTTGAAAAATGATATTCATATCGAAACCTCTTCCACTTTCGATATTCCGCTTGTGCGAACTTTATTTGAGCGTGGAAAAATCACCAAGGATACCTTTATTATCTGTAATGGGTACAAGCGTGATTTGTATAAGCAATACATCACCGAATTGCTCAATGACGGATTCAAAAACTGCGTGCCGATTCTAGATAATCTAAGTGAGATCGATTACTATTTGGAGCATGTGAAAGTGCCATTTCAGGTAGGAATTCGAATTGCTGCTGATGAGGAGCCAAAGTTTGGATTCTACACTTCCCGATTGGGAGTTCGTTACAATGATATCATCAAGCTTTACGAGGAAAAAATCAAAGATCATCCTTTGGTGAGCCTGAAAATGCTGCACTTTTTTATCAATTCAGGAATAAGGGATACGGCTTACTATTGGTCTGAATTAACTCGCTTTATTCAGAAGTATGTGGATCTGAAAAAAATCGCTCCAAGTCTCGATACTATGGATATTGGAGGCGGTTGGCCGATCAAGACCAATGTCTTTTTTGACTATGATTACCAATACATGGCAGATCAAATCGTCAAGAACATCAAATGGATGTGCGCCAAAAACAACACTACTGAGCCGAATATTTTCACTGAATTTGGTAGCTATACAGTAGGGGAGAGTGGGGCAGTTCTTTATTCTATTTTGGATGAAAAGCTACAAAATGATAAGGAGCTGTGGTATATGATCGATGGGTCCTTTATCACGCAATTGCCTGATAGCTGGGGACTTAATCAAAAATACATCATGCTCGCAGTGAATAACTGGGATGAGGAATATCACAATATCTCACTCGGCGGTCTGACTTGCGATAGCATGGATTATTACAACTCAGAGGCGCATCAGTTTAATATTTATCTTCCTAAAGTTCAAAAAGGGAAAAAGCAATACATTGGATTCTTCCACACGGGTGCTTATCAGGAATCACTTGGTGGGTATGGGGGAATTCAGCATTGCCTGATTCCTGCGCCGAAGCATGTGTTGATTGATCGTGATGAAAATGGAAAAGTTACTCACCGCCTTTTTGCGGAGGATCAAACACAAGAAAGTATGCTAAAGGTCTTGGGGTATTAACCCAAGACCTCGCTTTTTATCAATAGGTATATTTCACGTATACTCTTTTTGAAATATCCTGATTATCAGGGGCTATAAGCATTGGGCTGCTTTCCGAGTCGCCCAACATCATTCGAATGCCTTTTTGAAGATCCTGTTCGAAAGTAACATGATGGACACGAATGGATGCAATTCCCAAAGTCTCCGCAATCAATCTCGCTCTGGATTGAGCGTCTCTTAGTGCCTCGGTGATCAGGGTATTTTCCAGTGATTTTTGGAGCTCTTCGGAAAGCTCAAATCGTAGTTGATAACTCATATCTCCCGCTGATTGGATGGCTTCTGAGATTTTTTGCAAGTCTTCATTTTGGCTGGTTGTAACCACTCTTAAGGATTGTCTAGCCACAAATCCACTGTCCTGTAGGGAGTTGCCTCGCTTTACCCGATTGACGTTGACAGAATAATTATCCGCCACTAGTTTATAGTCCTTGATTCTGGCCTTTTTTAGGGCATCGGCGAGGTTTTTTGTCTTGGTATTCAATACGCCTGTCGCTGTGGGCACATTCATGGCTTTTTCCTCTAAAAGGATATTGAATGTAGCCTGATCAGGCGCTGTACTTCTGCTGGCAGTCCCGATCACCTCGATGATAGGAATGTTTTCCATTTGCTGTGCTGTTGCGGAGAAAGCACCAAGGATCAAAATGGAGGCGAAAAATGATAGAATTAATTTTTTCATGTGTTTATAATTTGATTTTCAAAGGTCACATAGCTTGTCCCGAACTCGATTCGGGAGAATCTCGCATGACAATAGTCATATCATTGTGTGATTGCAAAACCATACTCGATTTCATGATTTTGAGATTTTTTACGAAAACTTAATTTGCAAAATATATGCTACAATCCTTAAGAAGTTTTCACTTAACAAACTTTAGAGCGATTTCCTCTTGAGCAAAAGGCTATTTCCCACCACGGATACTGAACTGAAAGCCATGGCCGCTCCTGCAATCATGGGGTCAAGCATAAATCCATTGATCGGATATAGCAAACCTGCAGCGATCGGGATACCGATTACATTGTAGATAAATGCCCAAAACAGGTTTTGCCGGATTCCTTTGACTGTCAACTTAGAAAGGTGGATTGCTTGGGGGATTTTTCTAAGATCGGAGGTGATGAGCGTGATTTTTGCCACATCCATGGCCACATCCGATCCATGGCCCATTGCGATACTTACATCTGCTCGGGCTAGTGCCTCCGAGTCATTGATGCCATCGCCAACCATGGCCACTTTTTTGCCTTGGGATTTCAGCATTTCCACATATTCACCTTTCTCAGAAGGAAGTACTCCTGCCTTAAAATGCTTAATTCCGGTACTTTTTGCGATTTTCTCAGCAGCACTCTGTTGATCTCCTGTCAGCATGTGAACTTCAATCCCGTCCTTTTGGAGAGTTTTGATAGCTTCAAGAGAACCCTCTTTAACCTGATCGGCTATATTGAAAATAGCAAGGACTCTTTCTTCATCTGCAAAATGAATGGTAGAACTTCCGTCAAGCATCGCTTCTTTTGAAATATCAGTGAAGGCTTCGGGGATTTCGATACCATTTTCCTGAATGTAACTCTGATTTCCAATCAGTAACTTTTTACCTTCGAAGAAAGCCTGAATTCCACGGCCTGAGAGATTTTGGAAGTCTTCTACTTTCTTGGCTTTAACGCCACTTTCCTGTAGGCTCTTAGAAATAGCCTTGGCTAGGGGATGCTCGGATTGGGATTCCATTGCAAGTAAAGCTCCAGAAAGTCTATTTAGCTCTTCCGGATCCAAATCATTGTCCCATTTTACGTTTTGGACCTCAGGCTTGCCTTGGGTAATTGTTCCGGTTTTATCCAAAATAATCGCATCTACCTGATGAGCAAGCTCGAGACTTTCCGCATCGCGGATCAAAATATTGTTTTCTGCTCCTTTTCCCATTCCCACCATGACAGCGGTTGGGGTCGCTAGACCTAGTGCACATGGACAGGCAATCACCAAAACGGCAATGGATGCTAATATTCCTTGCGTAAGTGCATTCTCACCACCAAAAACCATCCAAATGATAAAGGTTAAAATCGAAATACCCATCACTGTGGGAACGAAGATTCCGGCTATTTTATCGACCAATTTTTGTACCGGAGCCTTGCTTCCTTGAGCTTCTTGAACTCGCTGAATGATCTGTGAAAGGATAGTTTCAGAGCCTACGGCCGTGGCTTGAAGTTGAAGACTCCCATTTTGATTGATCGTGCCAGCAAAAAGTTCATCTCCGGATTTCTTTTCTACTGGGATTGGTTCTCCCGAAATCATACTTTCATCCACGAAAGACACTCCTTCGATTACTTGACCATCCACAGGGATTTTTTCACCGGGCTTGACCAAAATGACATCTGTCTTTTGGACTTCTTCGATTGGGATTTCTTCGGATTTTTCTCCACGCAGTCTTGTAAGTGTTTTAGGCTGAAGTCCGATCAGCTTTTTTAATGAGGCAGAAGTACTGGATTTGGCGCGTTCCTCCAGGAGTTTTCCGAAGGAAATGAAAGTGATAATCACCACCGCAGCTTCAAAATACACATGTGGTACTAGTCCCTGATTTCTGAGGATTTGAGGGAAAATTGTGTTGAAACTACTAAAGATAAATGCGATTCCAGTGGATAGAGCAACCAGGGTATCCATGTTGGCCTTTCCACTTTTTGCCTGTTTCCATGCATTGACAAAAAAGTGAGAGCCAAAATAGAAAAGGACCGGAATGGTCAAAACAAGACTGGTCCACCTTCCTGGTAGCCAATCCATAAAAAACATTCCCAGTAAGAAAACAGGAATGCTGAGAATGGCTGCTCCGATCGTTTGCTTTTTGATTTTTTGATATTGCTCGGCCTGAGCTTCCTCCACACTGTCTTGAACCTTTTTGTCAGAAATGATCAGACCATAGCCAACATCTGCTAAAGCCTCATGAAGCTGCTGTGGATCAATACCCTCTTCAAATTCGACTTTTACGGTATTGCTGGCAAAATTTACTGCTGCAGAAACAACCCCATCGGTATAGCTCAAAATAGTTTCTACGCTGGAAGCACAGGCAGCACAAGTCATTCCCGTTACGGGGAAAATGCGTGTTGTGCTTTGTTTGTCGAGGGTACTTTGCTCCATAGTTAAAAATGAAAATCAATCTAGCTGGTAAAGGTGACTCTTATGAGATAAATAAATTGTATCAAATCACACAAATTCATAAAAAAATATCCGCTGAAAAAGTTCGGTTGGGTGCTAAGGAGGGAAATAAAAAAGCTTTCTTTCTAGAGTCTAAATGAAGGGTTTTTCCCGATAGACTTTCGAAAGAAAGCTTTTTGAAAAAAGATGTAGAATTAATTCTCTGCGATACTTTCGCCCATAGCAGGGGCTTTTGTTACTTCTACTTTATCACCATCTTTCAATTCTTTACTGACAGTGAAGTAGGGGCCTGAAATAACTTCCTCGCCTTCTGAAAGTCCTTCCAATACCTCAATGTTTTGGTAGTCAGAAATACCTGTTTTAATAGTACGCATTTTGGCAGTGCCATTTTCTACCACGAAAATGAGTTCCTTCATGCGGGTAGTTCCATCAGATAGGGTGTCCAATTCGCTTTCTCTTGTAGTCACGGCCGAAAGTGGGACTGAAAGAACATCAGACTTTTCAGTGGTGATAATTTCTACAGATGCCGTCATTCCAGGTCGGAATGGATAGCGATTTCCTTCAGCAACTAGGTCAGCATATGAGGAGTTGAGGATTCTGATTTTCACCTCAAATTCAGTTACCGCATCAGCCGAAGCTTTTTGATTGGCAGTATTAGCGATGCTTGTCACTACTCCTTTGAAATTCTTTCCTGAGAAAGAATAAGCGTCCACTTCAATGATTGTGGTATCTCCTTTGGCTAGACGGACAATATCATTTTCATTTACATCTACTCGGACTTCCATTTTGGTCAAGTCAGCAATAGTCAACATTTCTGTACCAGCCATCTGCTGCGTACCTACAACACGCTCACCTTTTTCGACAAGAAGATTGGATACGATTCCCGAAACAGGAGAGTAAACATTGGTCAACCGGAGGTTTTCAGCTGCTTCGTTGACGGTTGCCTGCGAACTTTTCACGATAAATTCTGCAGCAACTACATTTTGCTTGGCAGCTTCCAAATCCTTTTGGGAAGAAATGTAGTTTGCTTCAGCCTGCTCATAATCAGCTTCTGAGATAGCCTTTTGCTCGAAAAGGACCTTTTGACGATTGAAGTTTAGCTCGCTTTGGGTAAACTGTGCTTCTGCTCTTTGAAGACTAGCCCTTGCTTGCGCAAGGTTAGCTTGCTGCTGATTCAGGTTTGCTCTGGATCTGTCAAGTGCAGAGATAAAGTTGTCAGGGCGGATTTTCACCAAAAGCTTACCCATTTCCACAGAATCTCCTTCTGCGACATTGAGTTCAATGATCTCTCCAGCGACATCCGGGCTAAGATTTACTTCGATTTCTGGTTGAATCTCTCCTGATGCAGAGACCTTCTCGATAATCTTGGTTTTCTTAGCTTTTGCGGTTTGTACGGAAGTAGTTCTTTCTCCGCCAATCCATCCGGCAGATTTAGCAATGATTGCAAAAACAATAATCAAGGCGACTACGCCAAGGAGGTAATAGAGTGATTTGTTGGATTTTTTAGTAGCCATGGTTTAGTTTAGGTTGATGGGGTTACCTAGGTAAAAGTCAAGAACTTTCACTCGGAAAATGTAAGTGTATTTAGCATTTAGTAGATCCGCTTGGGCATTGAAGAAGTTAGTCTGAGCAACTTGGAAATCTACCGAATTGATAGCGCCCAGATCGAATCGTTGCTGAGCAATTCGGAAGCTTTCTCCAAGGCTTTCTACTCTTGTCTGCGAAGCTTCGTAGGAAAGTCTAGCAGCGAGCGCCTGATTGTAAGCTGTTTCAATATCCTGTCTCAATTGGTTCTTGGCTTCCAATTCTGCCACCTCGGCGATTTGGCGCGAAACGCGCGCTCTTTGTAAGGAAGCTTTATTGTTGAACTGTGTGAAGATTGGGATATTCAAGCTAAGGTTCAAGGATTGAGAAAGGTTATTCTCGATCTGTTCCCCAAAGCCTGGTCTTTCCGTACCAAAAACCCGGTCTACGTAGTTTGAGAAAATATTTGCTCCTAGTCCAATAGATGGATAAAAGGCTCCTTTAGCCGATTTTACTCCATATTCAGCACTTTCGATTGCTTTCTCAGCAGCTGCAATTTCAGGCATAATTTCTACAGCAGTTTCATAAATCATAGCTGGAGTCTCCGTTGCCATCAAGTTTTGATCTATCTCCAACTCAGGATCTACAATATCAAATTCCTCTGTGAATGGAATCTGCATTGCTTGTGCTAAGTTCAATTTTGCAATTCGCAGAGCATTTTTGGCATTGATCACCTCGAGCTGATTGGTAGCGTTCTGAGCCTCTAGGTCTAATTGATCTGAAATCGGCAACTGACCTGCTTCAACCAAGGTAGTTGTACGGGCAAGTTGATCTTCTGTAGTTTCTAATTGATTCTCAGCGATTTTTACCTGCTCTCTATTAAAAACCACATTGATAAAGAGGTTGATTGTATTTAAGGTGATATTGTTTCGGGTAGCCTCGATATTGAATTGACCCGCTTCCAAATCCGCTTTGTTTTGATTGATCGCGTTGTTGATTCTTCCTGCAGCAAAAAGAGTCATGTTTGAGTTCATGGAAAGGTTGATGTTTCCGATTCTCTCAGTTTCAAACAAGTTGGTCACAGGGTTGATCGAACGCCCCCATCTAAAACCACTACTAGCACCAGTGGAAAGGGTAGGGTAGCGGTTGCCTTTTGTACTTAGCAGGTTTGCTTCGTTATTAAGTTGGTTTAATTCGCTTCGCTTTAAAGTTAGGTTATTCTCTAGAGCAATAGTCACAGCGGTCTCCAGGTCGTAAGGACCGGCGTTTTGTGCATTCACTCCAAAAGAAGCTCCAAACATTAATGCAAAACCTAATAAAAGTTTCTTCATTTGGTTTAGTTTTTTTGGTTAATCTGTTTATAATCAGATGCTTGTTGTAAGTTGCGTTTAAAATTTTTTAAAGTTTCAATTCACTTTATTCTATAAATCTATATCTGGAATGTAGATTAATTCTTTTACCCAAGAGAGCGACTTGAGATATTCTAGGGTAAGTGCTTTAATCCCTGAGTCCATCTCAATGACATGGCAAGCTAGGTCATTTTTTCCCTTTCTCGAAACTGACATGGTAGCAATATTAGCTTTTTCCTGAGCGATGACTGAAGATATAAAAGCAATTGCTCCTGAAATATCCTGAGCCTTTATGATCAGTGTATGAAACTGAGCCGAAAAATTGGCTACAAATCCATCCACTTCTGCAATGTTGATGAGCCCACCTCCGAGACTTTCTCCAACTACCTCCACTGACTTTTCACCTTTCTTGAGGTTGAGCTTAATCGTATTGGGATGATGAACAGAGGAGTTGCCGATGGATTTGAACTGGTAAGTCAAGCCGCTTGACTTTGCCAAATCTAAAGCTTCTCGAATTCGCTCATCATCAGTTTTGAAATCCATCAATCCGCCAATAATCGCACGGTCGCTTCCATGTCCTTCATAAGTTCTCGCAAAGGAATTGTAAAAGACAATGCTTGCATGATCCGGTGTCTCCCCCAATACCCGAATGGCAGCACGAGCTATTCGGACCACACCCGCGGTATGGGAAGAAGAAGGTCCAATCATTACTGGCCCGATCATATCAAATACACTACTTTTACCTGCCATTGCCCGAAATAGTCAATAATGATGCTAATGAAAGCTAGGATCATTTCGACGGTCCAAAAATGTAAATATTTAGTCAATTAGAAGAAAAATCTTTATATCAATGGCGAAATTTAACAAAGGTCTAAATAAGTTGTGGGATTTTATGTTCGAAAATGAACGGTTTAATGAACGCTAGCGATACAATTTTTATAAAAATGTCCGAATCTGATACTTGGTCTTCCACAAGTCAGATTGATTTACCCAATCGTGCCATGAGTTTTGGTGATGGTTTGTTCGAGACGATGTATTGGGATGGAGAAAAGATAAGGCTTTTCGATTTTCATCTAGATAGACTCAGACATGGGATGGAAATCCTTGAACTATCAGTATCAGGTCTGCAAGAGCATAGCCTACTCCAGCTCTTACAATCTTTGAATCTGCATGGTGAATCCCGTCTTCGTTGGACTGTCTTTAGGGCCGGAAAGGGAAAATACACTCCGGAATCATCTGATGTGGTTCAGGTCCTTCAGATTTCTGATTTTCATAGAGCTCCAGCTATTAAGCATAGAGCAATAATTTCTGAAAGAATTCGATTAAACCCCAGTATTTTTTCCTCAAGCAAGTCCTTGAATGGGATACCTTACGTTTTGGCCAATTTGGAAAGAAAGAGAAATGGGGCGGATGAAATTATTCTCCTAGATAATCATGGTAATGTGGCTGAAGCAGGAGCAGCAAATATTTTTTGGGAAAAAGGAAGGGAGATTTATACTCCTTCCTTGGAATCTGGATGTATCGGAGGAGTGATGCGTAGGAGTTTCCTCGATTTTTTGGAGGAAAAAAGGATTGAATTTGTCCAAGATCTTTTTCCTATGGATGATCTTTTAAAATCGGACCGGGTATGGGTAAGTAATGTGACTGGGATCAGTATGTTGGGACAGATTGGTTCCAAAGCATTTCAAACCGATCTCCCGGATTACCTTTTGGCCTTTTACAAAAATTCTATTTGAAAATGGGTGAAAGGGACGCAGACGTTTGCATGAAAGTTTTATATTTAGTCCCTATTTATCCCTTAGTCTTTAAACCAAAACCTTATTTAGTAGCTTTACAACCCAAAATCCTATGCTCTTAGAACCTTTAGACCTGGCGGTATTCATTGGATACTGCCTATTGATTGTCGGAATGGGGCTTTTTGTCTCTCGTGAAAAAAAAGGACACGTAAAAAACTCCTCAGATTACTTTCTAGCCTCCAAAGCACTGCCCTGGTGGGCGGTAGGTGCTTCACTCATTGCTTCCAATATCTCTGCAGAGCAATTTATCGGAATGTCCGGTTCAGGTTTTGCCCTTGGATTGGCAATCTCTACCTATGAATGGATGGCGGCTGCGACCTTATTGGTGGTGGCTATTTTCTTTTTACCGGTATATATCAAAAAAGGAATCTACACCATGCCGGGATTCCTTTTGGATCGCTACGATACAAGGGTGAGAACCACCATGGCGATCTTTTGGCTTCTTCTTTATGTTTTTGTCAACTTGACATCGGTGCTTTATCTCGGAGCCTTGAGTTTGAATACCATTTTGAACATTCCCCTGACCTACGGAATTATCGGCTTGGCTCTTTTTGCGATGATTTATTCCATCTATGGAGGTCTCAAAGCAGTAGCCTGGACTGATGTAGTTCAGGTCTTTTTCCTAATCGCGGGTGGTCTTGCGACTACCTACATTGCCTTGCAAATGGTCGGTAATGGAGATGCTTGGGAAGGTTTAGGCCTACTTAGAAAAGAAGTTCCGGGCCATTTCTCAATGATTTTATCCAAGGGAGAAATGATGATTCCTGATGGAAAGGGAGGAACTTATGATGCGTATAAAGATCTGCCAGGCCTAAGTGTTTTGGTAGGTGGAATGTGGATTACCAACCTGAGCTATTGGGGTTTTAACCAGTATATCACGCAGCGTGCTCTAGCTGCAAAAAGCCTTGATGAGGCCCAGAAAGGGATGATTTTTGCCGGTTTCTTAAAGATTTTAATGCCTTTGATTGTGGTAATTCCTGGAATTGCGGCACTGGTGATCGTGAATAATGGTATGGACGCGAGCTTCATCTCTTCCATGGAAGATCCTGCTACTGGCTTGATTAAATCAGACCGGGCTTATCCCACGCTCTTGCAATTACTTCCTGTAGGATTGAAAGGGCTTGCTTTTGCTGCCTTGACAGCGGCAATTGTGTCTTCTTTGGCTTCCATGGCCAATAGTACCTCTACGATTTTTACCATGGATATCTATAGCAAATATTTTGGTAAAAATGCAACAGAAACTCAGCAGGTTCGAGTAGGCAGAATTACGGCTGTTGTTGCTTTCGTGATTGCAGCTTTTGTAGCTCCTGCTTTAGGACAATTAGATCAGGCCTTCCAGTTTATTCAGGAGTATACAGGGTTCATCAGTCCAGGGGTTTTTGCGATTTTCTTCTTTGGAGTATTCTGGAAGAAAACCACTTCCAATGCAGCTTTGGTAGGTGCAGGGTTGAGTATTCCGCTTTCAGTAGTGTTGAAATTAGCATTCCCTGATCTTCCTTTCCTTGACCGAATGGGGATTGTCTTCTTGGTACTTGCGGCATTGATGATTGTGATCAGTTTGTACGAAGGAAAAGGTAAGGATCATCCAAACAGTATCGATGTAAACAAGGAGCTATTCCAGACCAGTACCAGTTTCAAAATTGGGGCATTTTTGATTTCGGGTATTATAGCGGCACTCTATATAATTTTCTGGTAGAATGAGAAGCTTATTAATTGGATTTGATATCGGAAGCTCCTCCGTCAAAGCCTCTCTATTGGATGCAGATACTGGAGCACCTATTGTCTCAAAAGCATTTCCAGAGGAAGAAATGCCCATCGATGCTCCTGAAACAGGCTATGCTGAGCAGGATCCAGAAATGTGGTGGAAATATGTACAGCAAGCCTCACGCTATGTAATCAAGCATGCAAATGTCAAAAAGGGCGAACTGAAAGGAATCGGTATCGCCTATCAAATGCATGGACTGGTTTTGGTCGACAAGGATCAAAATGTACTTCGATCTTCAATTATTTGGTGCGACAGCCGTGCGGTTGGAATTGGCGAAAAAGCTTTCCAGTCTCTGGGCGAAGATTATTGCATGAATAATCTTTTGAATTCCCCTGGAAATTTCACTGCATCCAAACTTCGCTGGGTGATTGAAAATCAACCCGAGATTGCCTCTAAAATTCATAAAATGATGCTTCCCGGGGACTTTATTGCCATGAAGTTGACGGGTGAAATTATGACTTCAGAGACAGGTCTTTCTGAGGGGATTTTTTGGGATTTCCAGAAAAATGGCTTGAGTGATTCCGTTTTAAAAAATTACCAAATCGATAAGAACTGGATGCCTAAGGCGGTTCCTTCTTTTTCTGAGCAAGGAAAAGTAACAGCCCAAGCATCCAAGCTGACGGGTATAGAAGTAGGGGTGCCTGTAGCTTACCGAGCGGGGGACCAGCCCAATAATGCGTTTTCGCTGCAAGTATTGAAGCCGGGAGAGCTTGCCACTACTGCCGGTACCTCAGGTACTGTCTATGGGGTTTGTGATACGCCTCTTCATGATCCACTTTCGAGAGTGAATACCTTTGTCCATGTCAACCATGCTAAAGAAAAACCCTCTTACGGCGTTTTGCTTTGTGTCAATGGGACTGGAATTCTGAATAGTTGGATGCGTAAACTCCTTGGAGGAAGTCATATCAACTATACTGAAATGAATACCTCGGCAAGATCTGCTCCCATCGGTTCAGACGGATTAATTTTCCTTCCATTCGGAAATGGAGCCGAGCGAATTCTCCAAAATCGACAACTTGGCGCTCATCTGATAGGGCTTGATTTGCTGAAGCATAGCAAAGGGCATATGCTTCGAGCAGCACAGGAAGGAATTGTTTCTGCATTGACCTATGGATTTCAAATTATGAATGAAATGGGTTTGGATCTCAAAACCGTAAAAGCCGGAAAGGCAAATATGTTTTTGAGTCCAATATTCCGAAGTGCTTTTATTCATATGAATAGGGTGACTTTGGAGCTTTATGATACGGATGGAGCTCAAGGAGCTGCTCGGGGTGCAGGAATTGGAATGGGTTTATTTTCCAATGAATCAGAGGCTTTTGAAGGGCTTCAGTTGATCGAAACCTATGAACCCAATGAAAATTTCTTTGAGCCATACGAAGAGTTATTTTCCCGATGGAAAAAACGGCTTTCAGATATTGAAAAAATGGACTTATAATTCGAAAAATATCAAACCTAAACATAACCTATATGTCAACAAATTATTTTCCAGAGATAGGAAAAATCCCTTTTGAAGGACCCAAAAGTGATAATCCTTTAGCTTTTCGCTACTACGATGAGAATCGAATGATAGGCGGAAAGACCATGAAAGAGCATTTCAAGTTTGCCATTGCCTATTGGCATTCATTCTGCGGAACGGGCGGTGATCCATTCGGACCTGGGACTATTCAGCATCCTTGGGATAAAAATCCAGATCCTGTACAACGTGCGAAGGACAAAATGGATGCTGCTTTTGAATTTATTACAAAGATTGGAGCACCGTACTACTGTTTCCATGATGTGGATTTGGTAGATGAGGGAGCTTCGCTTGCTGAGTATGAAAAGCGAATGGAAATCATCACTGATTATGCGAAGCAGAAACAACAGGAAACAGGAATAAAGTTGCTTTGGGGTACTGCGAATGTATTCAGTAACCCGCGCTATATGAATGGAGCTTCCACCAATCCTAATTTTGATGTGGTGGCTTGGGCTGGAGCTCAGGTTAAGAATGCCATTGATGCTACCATCAAATTGGATGGAGAGAACTATGTGTTTTGGGGAGGTAGAGAGGGCTACATGTCCTTGCTAAATACCGATATGAAAAGAGAAACGGAGCACCTTGCACGTTTTCTAACCATGGCTAGAGACTATGCCCGAAAGAATGGATTCAAGGGTACCTTCTTCATCGAGCCAAAACCAATGGAGCCAACCAAGCATCAATATGACTATGATTCTGCAACAGTCATCGGTTTCCTCCGTCACTATGGTTTGGATAAGGATTTCAAATTAAATATCGAAGTGAATCATGCGACTCTGGCGGGGCATACTTTCCAGCATGAATTGCAGGTAGCTGCCGATGCAGGGCTTTTGGGAAGTATAGATGCGAATCGGGGAGACTATCAAAATGGATGGGATACCGATCAGTTTGCATTGAATCTTCAGGAACTTACAGAAGCGATGCTTGTGCTCTTGACTTCCGGAGGTCTTCAAGGTGGTGGTGTCAACTTTGACGCAAAAATCAGAAGAAATTCAACAGATGCAGATGACTTGTTCTTAGCTCATATCGGAAGTATGGATGCCTTTGCAAGGAGCATGTTGATCGCTCAGGATATCCTCGAAAAATCTGATTACCTGGAGAGAAGAATCAATCGATATAAAAGCTTTGATTCAGGAAAAGGAAAGGAATTTGAAGAAGGTCAACTTGGATTGGAAGATTTGAGAACCTATGCAGCTGTGGCAGGTGAACCTGAGCAAATAAGTGGCAAGCAGGAATACTATGAGAATCTTCTGAATAGATTTATTTAAAATGCGAATATTAGCTTTAAGACCTTTGTAAGATTTTCTATTTATTTCTGGTCGGAAGCTTGAAGCTAGAAGCGTGAAGCGGACGGAAGCTGAACCTCAAAACGGGTTTTAAGCCGCTCACAATTTGAATTGTAAAAAGTAGATAATTAGATTTTAATTGATTAAAGCCAAAAGGCCCGAAAATCATTTGAATTTTCGGGCCTTTTTTTAATTCTTCATCAGTTCGTTAGCCTTAGTCAATTCTTCAATATTTTCCTGAAATTTGGGGTTAGCAGGAATGCCAACTACATTTTCCAGAAAATCAATGGTTTCAAATAAGACCGCTTCCCAATCCTTGGAAGTAATGGAACTGGCAATCACATGATCGCCCGTTTTCGGGAATGCTTTCTCTCTTTTCAATTCGGTGGGAGTTCCAAGCTGCTCGTACATTTCCAGCATTTTTGGCACTGATACTACCTTGTCCTGCTCTTCATCATTTTTATAATAGTATCCTAGCATAAGTGGTTGGCGGATTTTTTGGAAGGTTTTTTCTTCCATATTCCCATACATAATCACCGCTAGGCTTTCATAGGCATTGCTATGGTAGTCCTCAGACCAATAGGCTGCTTTTTCTCCCTCTCGGTTTTGATGGAGCACTTTGTTTTTCATGCTTGTCTTTTCCATGATCCACTGAGCCCAGGGACTAAATAAAGCTTCCAATCTTCCTCCATAATCAGTAATAGCAGGTGAGTACACCACAACTGCTTTGATATCCGGCTGCTGTGAAGCGAGCAGTAGGGTCAAAGCTCCACCCATGGATGTTCCAACTATAATGACCTCATCGCCAAGGCTTTTTCCAATTTGATAGGCCTCGCCAGCAGCATTGGCTAAGACTTGAGGACTTAAGTATTCCATTCCATTTTCCCGTCTGATCCCATGCTCCGGAAGTCTTGTCACGAAAAGGTTTGCTCCAAAATGCTCTGCTAGAAATCGATGCACCGGATCACCTTCCATGGGGCTGGCTCCAAAACCATGGATGTAAACAATGGAATAGGGGGTTTTTCGCTTATTGCTTTCATCAGCCCACTGAATATAGGCCTGATTACCTTCTTTCAGACCGATGACCGTATCCTCTCGCGTTTGAAGATAGGACTCGAGTTCTGTCAGTCGGGTGGGAACTTCAGGATATTCGATCGTCAGTTCTTGTCTTTCTACTTTTGGGCCCAGCATATACACTACAGCTATGATCATCGCTGCTGCGAAAATGAATAAAAACAGCTTTTTCAGCATAATTAGTTGGTTTTCAAAGTAGGGGAAGTGGTATCGACTAGTATTTGCCTTCCATCTCTCAGGAATAGAAATATTCTTAGTGACATTTGTGAGAAGTTTTCGGGAGTGTTTTGATAATAAAGCCCAAAAGTAGGAATGAAATTCTGAAAGTCTCTCAAATCCGAAAGCTGAGTGCCTTCTAAGGTTTCAAAGAGATAGGAAATATCCGTACCCGCTGATAGATCATCAAAAGGTTCACGCAAAGTCACAGCGATATTGGAGATGTTTTTGAAATTGTATATCGGAGCACATGAAAGCGCATAGGCTCTTCCAAATGTCCAAGAGGAACTAGTTTCGGACAATACTTCAGCCTCCAAATCCAAGACCATAAAAAAATCTTCGAAGTCAACCGTATCAGAAGAGGTAGCATAACGATCGGTGAGATAGGGAGCAAAATCGACTGTAATGTCAATCGCATTAGCATCGCGCGGATCTGGGCAGCGGGCAAAGAGATCAGGCAATTGTTCCTCGACACATGAAGGTCCAATTAGTAGGGTAAAATAACCCACAATCACCATCGATAATGCTTTTAATTTCTTTTTCATCCGTCCAAATGCCTTCCTAATTTAAGAGAATTATATCACCTGAAAATTTTTGAAAGAATCTTTAACAATTTTCATGGAAAACTGTATCGTTTCTTTTAGTCTTGCGTTACAAGAACAAAATCCTCTATAATGAAAAAAGTTTTACTCGCCATTCTTGCCATTACTTTTTCAAATTTCGTTTTGGCACAGGAAAGTCCTACATCTCCAACCAAGGCCGTCTATGTGGAACTAGGTGGAGCTGGTCTTCCATATAGTTTCAATTATGATTTCCGTTTCGACAAGGATAATATCAATTCTTGGGGTATGCGGATTGGAGCAGGGGGCTATACACTCTCTCCGGATGGGGATTCTTTTTTTTCATTGCCTATCATGGTTAATAGATTGTATGGCAAGGGGCCCCATTATTTTGAATTAGGTTTTGGAGCTACCTTCTTTGCTTTTGATAACTCGTCTTATGATTATTGCTCTAATGGATATTTTGACCAAAATACCGGTGAATACATTTGTACGAATATTCAAACTAGTACCTACAATTTTATTCTCGATGTAGATGGCTCACCAAGCATCATGGGTACGATGAATTTTGGTTACCGAAGAGTGCCTGTTGACGGTGGATTTACTTGGAAGGTCAATCTGAATCCTATTTTTAACAATAATGGCTTCTGGCCTCTTTTTGCTGGAATAGGGGTTGGATATGCATTTTAATATAACCATGAAATCTCTATTCACTTTTACAGTCATCTTGCTACTGTTGTCCGTATCGACAATCTCCTTTGCACAAGAAAACACGAGGGAAAGGGGAAGAGGAGTTTTTGTGGAGCTTTTTGGGAATGGTTTGGGCTATTCATTTAATTACGATCAGCGATTTGATAAGCGCTTTGATGGCTTAGGCTTTAAAGCTGGATTATCTTATTTCGCCATAGATGGAAATTCTGTTGCAACGCTACCTGTTGGCTTGAATTACCTATTGGGGAAAAATGGAAAATACTTCGAAATGGGGGCGGGAGCTACTTTCCTCCGTGCAGAGGATAGTACAAATGCATTTGCAGTAGGGGATAGTCGGTCTGTAGGAACCGGGACTGTTGGTCATATGATTTTTGGATATAGAAGGGAACCTGAGGAGGGTGGATTTCTTTTCCGAGCCTCCATGACACCATTATTCGGACAAGGTACCTTTTTCCCTTTTTGGTTCGGGATCAGCCTAGGTTACGCATTTTGATCTGACTCTCTTTCAAATCCATAATCCCGCTCTACCAAGCAAATCCTTGTTTTAAAAAATTTATACCATTTTTCTTTGCCCAATTCCTGAGCCAAAATATGCTCCGAGACGGCTTTCCAATTTTTGATGGCTTCCAGGCTTTCCCAATAACTCACGGTGATTCCAAGGCCATCTCTTGCGCTTTCGTGGCCTAAGTAGCCAGCTTGCTTTTCAGCTAGCAAAACCATTCTTTCGGCCATTTTTTGATATCCATCTGTGTTCTCAGTAAGGAGATTGGTGAAAATCACAGCATAATAGGGTGGTGAGGGCGTCTTTGCGATCATTTGTAATTCATTGGATATTCCATGTATTCGGCAGTTTTTTCAGCTACGCTTTTTCCAAAAGTTCTTGCTGTCAGGTAGAGGGCTAAATCTATGCCCGCAGAAATACCTGCCGCAGTAAATAGCTTTTTATCAGATTGGACAAAACGCTGATCCGGCCTTGGGATTCCTGTGGGTTCCATCCTTTTTAAATCCTCATAAACCGAAGCATGCGTACAAAATGGTTTATCAGCCAATAGACCGAGTTTAGCAGGAATTCTTGCCCCTGAGCATACGGTCATGGTCCATTCAGATTTTAAAATGAGTTGCTCCAAGGAATTCATCAGACCCTCATTTTGGATCACTTGTTTGGAACCATCTCCTCCCGGGATTACCAAGTAATCTAAGCTTTCAAGATGATCTAGACTGAGATCAGCCGAGACTGAAAGGCCATGAATGGTCTTGATAGGGCTTTGATTGTCCGTAAAGGTAAACACTTCCAATTCGCTTTTTCCGATGATTTCTCCCACGATGGAAAAAACTTCCAGTGGCCCTGCAAAATCCAAGAGCTCCACATTGTCGAATATAAAAATCCCTATTCTTTTCATGTGTTTATAATTTGTCTTAAAGCGGTCACATAGCTTGTCCCGAACTTGATTCGGGAGAATCTCGCATTTATAATCATCCCTCTGTGTGTCGCTTGCGTCATGCCTGTCTGCCTCCTTTAGGTTTGCAATGGAGAATTATTTGGGAAAATCAGAGCTAATATCTTTCCGATTATTAAGTGACTCAGAGATTTAATAAATTAAAAAAGAATGGGGTGAACTTTCCTGCCGCATAGGCTAGTGACCTATTGCCTGTATCAGTCCCCATTCTTAATTGAGTTGCCAGTAACCAGTTAGAATTTTAGGCTTGAAGGCCTTATAAAGGTTTTAGTTTCCGCAACTCTCTTTTGTTAAACTTCAACATCTAAATTATGAAATTCAAATCAATTATCGGAATCGATGTAAGTAAATCTACCCTTGATGCCTATCTGATGATCAACCACTGTCACGCAGTCTTTGATAATAATGAACAGGGGTATCAGGAGCTGGTGGAATGGGTGATGGAAAACTCCGGATTAGTACTTGCTAAAGAATTGCTTTTCGGATTCGAATCTACGGGTATTTACTCTTCAGAACTTGCTTTGTTTCTTGAGAAGCACTCCCTTCCATTTTGTATCATTTCAGGACTTGAATTAAAGCGATCCTTGGGAATAAGAAGAGGTAAGTCAGACAAGGCGGACTCTAAAGACATAGCTGAATATCTTTATGAAAAGCAGGAGAAGATTATCCCTACTACTCTTCCCAAAAAGGTCATCCAGG
>NZ_JAPEIB010000028.1:0-49894 GCF_028823735.1 Algoriphagus sp. NF | reverse complement strand
CGATTACTTGGTTTCCTATTTTGCTGACAGGCCTTTTCGTTGGAATTCTTCCTATTCTTTGAAAACGAGCCAACTTTTAAAAGAGGATATTAGAAGTAATCGGGATACCACAAATGCCTTCTGGGCAAGTGCCTTGAATAAGGAGAATGGCACGGTCTATCCCTACGAGTTTGGAGAACATGACCCTCAACCAAAAGAAAAACGGTTTGAAGGAAATGTCTATGTTTTGGTCAATAGGCAGTCTCATTCTCAGTCCGCCGTCACTGCTGCACAAATTCAGGATTATGATTTTGCAACCATCGTGGGTGAAGAAACGGGTGAATATCCTTCTTTGATGGCTTCGGTTTTTTACATTTCCCTTCCCAATACCGCAATCACCTTACAACTCTCCAAAGGCTATCTTGTACGAGTCAATGGAAGTACTAAGAATGAAGGGGTGATTCCGGATATTTTGATTCGGGATCATTTGCTTGATGAAAAAGATGAAGTTTTGGAAGGATTGCTTGAGCGTTTAGAAGCGCAACAGTGAACCGAATGGACTTTGGGAGGTTGTAAATTTTGTACCCAAAATCAAAAAGAAGATGCAGGAAAACTTTCAGAAAGAAGCGGATAAAAATGTCTTTGGGGAAAAATTGATTCCCTGTAGCACGGATCCATTGACTGGATTTTTCAGAGATGGCTGCTGCAGTACGGGACAGACTGATCATGGGACTCATACAGTCTGCGCGATTGTAACGGAGGAATTTTTAGATTTTTCAAGGAAGCAGGGTAACGACCTGATTACACCAAGGCCTGAATATCTTTTTCCCGGTCTAAAACCTGAAGATCGCTGGTGCTTGTGTGTACTCCGCTGGAAGGAAGCCTATGAAGCAGGAGTAGCTCCGGAGGTGGTGTTGGAAGCCACCCATGAGCGAAGCTTGGATTTTATACCCTTGGATGTGCTGGTGAAGTTTGCTTTCAGTAAAAAGTAAAGGACTTACATCCTAGCTAACTTTTAGAAACAATTCGCCATGTCTCTTCACCACCCGAATTCCGAAGTGTTGATTGATAAAAGCTTTGCAGTGGTTTTCGGCCCACTCAGCACGAGACTCTGTATCAAACAATAGCGTCATCCGAAGCATGGTTTTGACGTATTGCTCATTTTGACCCAACTGACGAATCATCGAGATAAACGCAGCCTCCCACTCTTCCTTAAACTTGTCAAAATGCGATTTGCCGTCAAATAGCAGTTCTAGCTGATTGTCTTGTTGTTGATAGCGGTAAACGCCACAAAGCTGCCGATAGATCATTCGAATGCGATCGGTAGGAAACTCAAACCCGTCTAAAATCACGGCATAGGTGCTGTCCATGAGTTTTAGTGGATTGTAGAGGTAAGTGTAGGATCGCTTGAGTTCGTATACCATCTGATCCAAAAGTTCCTCTTCTAGCGCAAACTGCGCTTGTCTAAGGATATAATTTTTGTCTAATGGGAAAAGTTTTTGAATCATTTTCAGTTCGAACTCTGGCAAAAATAGAAAAAATCCAATTCTGGATAAAATTCTTTTGATGCAGAACGAGAATTATCCAAATATTATTTCAAATCAAAAAATAATTCCTTTTGAAAAACTGTCTTTTACCAGTCAGCCGGTCTTCTGGCTTGGTAGGCTTGCATTTGATCCAAAAGCTCCACAGGATCATCAGAAATGATCAAGAGTTCTTCCTGCTCAGGGTATAAAAAGCCCTCTTTCATTGCATGATTTAGAAATTCGATGAGCATGTCATAATAGCCGTTGACATTATAAAGTGCGAGGGGTTTCTGAATATAGTGCAATTGATTCAATGTCATAATTTCAAACAGTTCCTCTAAAGTCCCGATTCCACCCGGCATGGCAATAAAACCATCACCTCGCTCCGCCATTAGCCATTTTCGGTCGCGCATGGTCTCGACGATGACTAGCTCTGTACATCCTGAGTGTGCTACCTCCCGGTCAACGAGTTTTTGTGGAATAATTCCCAAAACTTCCTGCCCCGCAGCCAGCATTTCATCTGCAATCACCCCCATGAGCCCTACCCGCCCAGCTCCATAGACCAAGGATAGGTCTCGATTGATCATCTCTTGTGCAAGTGCTCTTGCAGCTGATTCGAAAACAGAGGAGTTGCCTTTTTTTGAGCCGCAATAGACCGTGATTTTTTTCATAAATAGGAGATTTAAAAATCTGTCCGAATTTAGTTCTTCGAAAAGTAATGACAATATAAAACCGCTTAAAAACCGATAATTCGTCTTAGGAATATTCTGTACTTTTGGATATGAAATGCCCATGTGAATGGCTCCTCACACAGGGGAATTCCCCGATATATCAAAGTAGGGATTCTCCCGAATCAAGTTCGGGTCAAGCTATGTTGCCGCTGAAAAACAAATTATATACGCATGAAAATTTGCTTTGCCACCAACAACTCGAAGAAAATAGAAGAGGTCAAGGCAGCTCTTCCTGATTCCATCAAAATAGTTTCACTCAAAGAAATTGGTTGTGAGGAAGAGCTTCCTGAGACTGGAGATACGCTTGATCACAATGCTTTCCAAAAAGCTCGATATGTCAAGGAGAAGTATGGCGTAGATTGCTTTGCGGATGACACAGGTTTGGAAGTTGCAGCTCTTCAAGGTGAACCAGGAGTCTACTCCGGTCGCTATGCAGGTGAGCCCCGATCGGATGAAAGGAATGTGGACCTTTTGTTGAAAAATCTAAGTGGAATAAGCAATAGAGAAGCTCAGTTTCGGACTGTGATCGCTTTGATTTTGGGTGAGGATGAATATGCTTTTGAAGGGGTAGCTAAGGGGAAAATTATCGAAGAACGAAGAGGCGAAAGGGGATTCGGGTATGACCCTGTTTTTGTGCCGGAAGGAATGAATCGGACCTTTGCAGAGCTTGATATGGAAGAAAAAAACCGCATTTCTCACCGTGGAAAGGCGGTTCATACATTAGTTCAATTTTTAACGAGTAAAAATTTTTAAACTTGTGGCAAAATTCAGCACATGGGACGGCCATTTATAGTAGGAATCACAGGGGGTTCTGCCTCAGGTAAGACACTTTTTTTGGAAAGACTTTTGGGAAGTTTTGATCCAGGAGAGGTTTGTTTGATCTCGCAGGACAACTACTATAAACCAAGGCATTTGCAGCCAATCGATGCGCAAGGGATACATAATTTTGATACCCCTCAAAGCATAGACTTTGAAGCCTATGCGGCTGATATTCGTAGGATTCAAGCAGGAGAGACAATTTACAGAGAAGAGTACACTTTTAACAATGCCGCTAAAAAACCGGCGATGCTCACCTTTCATCCTGCACCGGTTATCGTGGTGGAGGGAATATTCGTATTGTACTATCCTGAGCTTTCGGACTTGCTCGATCTGAAAATATTCATCGATGCCAAGGATCACATCAAACTCAAGCGCAGAATCATCCGTGACAAAGTAGAGCGAGGATATGATCTCGACGATGTGCTTTATCGGTATGAAATGCATGTGATGCCAACCTATGAAAAGTACATCAAGCCTTTCAAAAATGACGCTGATTTGATCATTCCAAACAATTTGAACTTTGATAAGGGTTTGGAGGTCATTCGCGCTTACCTCAAAGCGAAATCAAGCTAAAACTCTCAGGAAAGGGCTTTTACATTGTAAATATTCTCTATATTTGCGCAGCATGAAGCAAAAAGCACAAAATAACATTTTATGGCAGCGAAGGTTCACATTGGCCTTGGCACTATTGCTGTGCTTTTTTGTCTCCTCATTAGAATACGTCACTCATCCCGAAATCAATAAGATTGAGCATCAATCCACCGAGGATGGAAGTGAGCAGGCTGTCATCTCCATGGCAGTAGATGCTGTGGTCCCTTTTGCGGTGCAATTGACCCAGACAGCCTTATACTTTATTTATGACATTATCAGCTTCGAGCCAAGGTCATTTACCGTTGAATCGGCATCCTTTGCTCCATCCAATCAGCTGGTTGAGATACTTTTTGAGCGGATTATTTCCACGCTCGGGCCCTAGTTTTCCTTCTTTTTCTTGCCAATTTCCATGCATGACCTATTGGTCTATGCTTCCTTATTCTATTTAAGAAATCAATAATTAATTCTATAATCCAATGCAAAACAAAGGAGTCATTGTGTTTTTGACAGTGGTGATCACAGGCTTGTGTCTGTATTATCTGTCATTCACATTTGTATCAAGTGGTATTCAAAAACAAGCCACTGAATATGCCGTCGAAGCGGATGGCAACGTAGAT
The DNA here is from genome assembly GCF_028823735.1 of Algoriphagus sp. NF. Classification (NCBI taxonomy): domain Bacteria; kingdom Pseudomonadati; phylum Bacteroidota; class Cytophagia; order Cytophagales; family Cyclobacteriaceae; genus Algoriphagus; species Algoriphagus sp. NF. The sequence goes on along the minus strand of NZ_JAPEIB010000028.1, from coordinate 45,631 downwards.
TTTGCCAAAAGAAGATCCTACCTGGACTCTATTTGGAGAGAGCCGGTGTACAACTTCTTAGGGGCAGATTTTACCTATCAAGAAATCAAAGAAACCGAATTGGGTCTAGGTCTAGACCTTCAAGGAGGAATGCACGTGACCTTGGAGGTTTCCCCAGTGGAAATCGTAAAGGGTCTTGCAGGAAATCCCAAAGACCCTGGATTCAATCAGGCTGTAGATGAAGCTCGCGAAGCTGCTAAAACCTCAACTGAAAAGTATGTGGATCTATTCTATTCCGCATGGCAAAGCAACAACCCAGATCGTCAGCTAAGCAGTATTTTTGCAACAGCTGCCAATCGTGGCCGTATCTCCCTGGAGTCATCTGATGCAGAAATTCTAGAGATCATCGACACAGAAGTTGAAAATGCAATCGAAAGATCTTTCAACATTCTTCGTACACGAATTGACCGATTTGGTACTTCTCAGCCAAACATTCAGCGAATTCAAGGAACTGGTCGTATTCAGGTAGAGCTTCCAGGTGTAGATAACCAGGAGCGTGTAAGAAACCTACTTCAAGGAGTAGCGAAATTGCAGTTTTGGGAAGTAGCCGAATTAAACGAACTAGGCGGTTCCCTTGACGCGATCAACGCTGCTTGGGTAGCTGATAATCAAAATGCAGATACTAGCGACGAAGACACGGTATCTACAGAGAATATGACAGAGGAAGATTCTCTTCGAAATGCGCTTGAAAAGCAGTTGGCGGAGATCGATCCAATGAATCCTTCCAATGACGTTTCTCCGATCTACAGCCTAATTCAGCCGAATTATGGTCTTGCCTATCAGGTTCGTGATACTATTATTATCAACCGAATCCTTAAAAACCCAGATTACAAATCACTACTTCCAAGAGACATTAAGTTGCTTTGGGGTGTGAAGCCATTTGTACCAGAAGGTACAGATTTGGAGATTCTTGAGCTTTATGCCATCAGAGCTCCTCGAGGAGCAGATCAAGCGCCTCTAGAAGGTGATGTGGTAACTGACGCTCGTCAGGTACTTGATCAGACTTCCCGTCCTGCTGTGTCCATGCAAATGAATGCAGAAGGTGCCAGAAAGTGGAGATCACTTACAGGTGCAAATATCGGTCGTCGTATCGCAGTAGTTTTGGATGACTATGTGTACACAGCACCGGTAGTAAATGGCGAAATTCCTACAGGTCAGTCTGAAATTTCAGGATCTTTCACCCTGCAGGAAGCACAGGATTTGGCAAACATTCTGAAGTCAGGATCACTTCCTGCGCCAACTCAAATCGTAGAAGAAAGCATCATCGGCCCAACATTGGGTAAAGAAGCTCAAGGCCAAGGTATCATTTCCATGGTCGCAGGTCTTGTCTTAGTTGTCCTTTTCATGGTAGCATACTATTCCAAAGGTGGATTGGTTGCTATCGCGGCATTGGTATTCAACATCTTCTTCATTCTAGGAATCCTTGCTCAGTTGGGAGCAGCTTTGACATTGCCTGGTATCGCCGGTATCGTATTGACTATCGGTATGTCCATTGATGCGAACGTACTCATCTTTGAGCGAATCAAGGAGGAACTTCGAAATGGAGCAGGTCTACTTGCTTCAATCAATGCAGGTTATAACAAAGCCTTCTCAGCCATCTTGGACTCCAATGTGACGACATTCTTGACTGGTGCCATTCTTTACGCTTTGGGACAAGGTCCAGTAAAAGGCTTTGCCATCGTATTGATGATCGGTATTGCTTCGTCCTTCTTCTCAGCGGTATTTATCACTCGAGTGATTGTTCACTGGATGAGCAAAAAAGGAGAAAAGAGCTCTATCAGCTTCGCAACGCCATTTGCTAAAAATGCATTGACTGGCTTGAACTTCGATTTCTTAAGCAAGCGAAAGACTGCCTATTTGATTTCATCCGCGATCATCATTGTCGGTTTGGCTATCGCCGCTGTAAACGGGTTAAAGTTTGGTGTTGACTTTACAGGTGGTCGATCTTATATCGTTGCTTTTGAAGAGCCGGTAGTTCCTTCTGAATTGAAAGTAGGACTGGATGGCGAATTTGATGGCTCCGTAGAGGTTAAAACTTATGGTGCGAATAATGTCCTGAAAGTGACCACCTCCTATCTGATCAACGAGGATGATGACGAGTCCAACCGTCAGGTAGAAGAAAAGGTAAAAGAAGGAATTGCCACAGTCACTGGCTTCTCTTTCACAGATAATGCTGAAAACCTAGGCACCGGCCAATTCGCAATTACTGGATCCTCGAAAGTGGGGGCGACTGTAGCAGACGATATCAAGACTTCCTCTGCCGAAGCCATGATCGTAGCCTTGATTGCTATCTTCCTTTACATTTTGGTACGATTCCGAAAGTGGCAATTCTCATTGGCATCAATTGCTGCCTTGGTTCACGATACATTATTTGTAATTGCAGCATTTGCAATTGCTACCGCACTGGGTGCGACCTTTGAGATCGATCAAGTATTTATAGCTGCGATATTGACGGTGATCGGTTACTCGATCAACGATACGGTGATCGTTTTTGACCGTATTCGTGAAAATATCGAGCTGAGAGGCACCGGTAAACTGGTGAATATCTTCAATGAGGCGATCAACCTTACCTTGGGTAGAACCTTGATTACTTCATTCACCACTTTGATCGTGGTATTAGTACTATTGATTTTCGGTGGTGAGGTCTTGAGAGGATTCTCCTTCGCCTTGTTCATCGGTATTCTAGTAGGTACTTATTCTTCTGTATACATCGCTACTCCGATTGTAGTAGACTTGATGAAGAAAGAGTTGGATAAAGAAAAAGAAGCGAAAAAAGTAGCTTAATCAGCAAAACCTATAAATGCAAAAACCCGGCTTAGTAGCCGGGTTTTTTTATGCCCTTTCCAAAAATTTGAAAAGGATAATGGATTGGTCAAATTATGATTTCAAGCTGTAGTTTGGAGCTTCTCTAGTCACACTCACATCGTGAGGATGCGACTCTTTCACACCTGCAGCGGTGATTTTCACAAACTTGCCATTTTTCTGTAAGTCGTCGATTGTTTTGGTACCGCAGTATCCCATACCTGCTTGTAGTCCACCCACGAGTTGGTAAAGGACCTCTGCTACCAAGCCTTTGTAAGGTACACGGCCTACGATGCCCTCAGGCACTAGCTTTTTGATATTGTCTTCTGCATCCTGGAAGTAACGATCTTTGGAGCCAGATTCCATGGCTTCCAATGAACCCATTCCCCGATAGGACTTGAATTTTCTTCCTTCGAAAATGATCATTTCACCAGGTGCTTCTTCGGTACCAGCAAGTAGGGAGCCAATCATAATAGAACTACCTCCAGCCGCGACGGCTTTTACCAAGTCGCCTGAATATCGAATACCCCCATCCGCAATTACAGGTACTCCTCTTTCCTTTAAAGCTTGTGAGCATTCGAATACTGCTGAAAGCTGAGGAACTCCAACTCCGGCAATGATTCGTGTGGTACAAATGGAACCTGGACCTACTCCGACCTTTACTGCATCAGCTCCGGCATCCGCCAAAGCTATTGCCGCTTCGGGAGTAGCAATATTTCCAACGATGACCTCTAAGTCAGGGAATGCTGTTTTGATTTTTTTACAAGTTTCAATTACGCCTTTGGAGTGTCCATGCGCAGTATCGATAGACACTACGTCTACACCTGCTTGAACCAAAGCCTCTACCCTACTTACGATGTCTGCGGTCACACCGACAGCTGCACCTACACGTAGTCTGCCATATTCATCCTTACAGGCATGAGGCTTATCCTTTCGCTTCAGAATATCCTTGTAGGTGATCAAGCCTGTCAGTTTATTATCTTCATCGACGATCGGTAATTTTTCGATTTTGTACTCCTGAAGAATCTCTTCAGCCTGCTCTAGGGATACACCAGATTTGGCGGTGATTAGATTCTCGATCGTCATGATTTGCTTGATCGGGAGATTTGGGTCCTTGATGAAGCGAAGGTCACGGTTGGTGATGATTCCTTTCAGAACTCGATTTTGATCAACGACTGGAATACCACCAATGTGGTATTCGCGCATGATAGATTCTGCATCACGGACCTTAGCATCAATATTCAAAGTGATTGGGTCCAAAATCATCCCCGCTTGCGAGCGTTTTACCTTTCGGACTTGAGCTGCTTGCTTCTCGATGGACATGTTTTTGTGGATGAATCCCAAACCTCCTTCCAAAGCGATAGCAATGGCAAGTTCAGCCTCAGTTACCGTATCCATCGCTGCGGACACTAGAGGAATGTTCAGTCGGATTTTTTTGGTGAGCCAGGTAGAAGTGTCGGTTTCTCGGGGGAGAACTTCGGAGTATCCTGGTACTAGAAGCACATCATCATAGGTGAGGGCTTCGAAGAGGAATTTATCGGAATTTCGATTCATAGCAAATATTGGTTTGAGGTAACCCTATTTGCCCGTCAAAGGTACAAACAATTTCTCATGCGGAAATACCTATTAGAAAAATAAATCTTCAGATAGAAGTTACTTAGGGTTTTCAGCCTGCAGAAAACGGGTCCTGCAGATATTTTCCTGATTTGCTGGCCCGAATGATGAAGTAGAGTAGTAAACCAACAGGTCCCATCATGAAGGTGAAGATGAGGCAAGGTAAAATCCACCATCTTCCAATATTTTGCCTAGTGGAATCCCGACAAATCCACATCCCAACAAATAAATCAAATACCAAATAGTGGATCCAGCCAGCCAAAACGGCTAAATCATCCTCGAAAAGTAACTTTAGATTGCCTAATGTATCGAAGCCACCTTGACTTTCCCCTGTCAGTGCTTGCGTAATGAAAAATGCATAAGTCAAGGCAAGTCCAACCATGACAAAGGAAAAGAGCGCCTTATAAATCCATGTCTTTTCGTAAAAGACAAACAAAAAAATCCAGCAGAAAAAGGCGATTGAATTGACGGTCAAAAAAACATTTTCTGCTGAATTCATGCTCTTGGAATTTAAGTTTTATGATTTTTTGGGCAGGAGGATTTGGTAAGTTCTTCCTCTTCGTACATTTAGATTTCGCTCCCGCATCCAGGGATTATAAAGCTTGAGTTCCTTGTAGCTATAACCTCGACCTTTTGCCCATTCGGCTAAGTTGGAGATGTCTTTTTCTACGGTTACTATTTCCATCTCTGGATCCTGATAGTAGTCTTTTGGGCGTAGATTGAAGCCATAATCTTGAGGATTTTCAAAGATCACTTTATAAGCCAAAATCCTAAAAATGTATCTGCTTGTCTCGTCATTCAGCAATAGCTGATAATAATCCTCCTCCAGCTGTTCGGATTGCCTTCTGGAGAAACCAGCCTGACCCATATTATAACTTGCCGCTACTGCTGTCCAGTTTCCAAACTTTTTGTGGGCTTGATTTAAGTAGGCTGTTGCTGCTTTGGTAGCCTTTTGCCAATGGTATCTTTCATCGACATTGCGATTGACCTCCAGGCCAAAATCTTTGGCGGTGCCTTGCATAAACTGCCAAAAGCCTTTTGCTCCGGCAGGTGAGGTGACATTCGCCAAACCTGATTCGGCCATTGCTAAGTATTTGAAATCATCCGGTACCCCTTGTTCCTGAAGTGTTTTAGATATTTCAGGAAGATATTTTGCGGAGCGCTTCATCAGGAGAACGGTATTGGACTGCCAATAGGCTATGGAATAAATCTCCCGCTCCAGACGCTCGAAGATATCTTGTCTATTCAGAGGTACTCTTTCTCCCGCAAAACTCAGGGTATCGGGAATCGGAAAAATCCGGATTGAGTCCAAAGGAATGGGTGACATTCCCTGCTGCCGGTCCATAAATTGTGGCCCAGTGGTATCTCTTGTGGGTTTTTGAAGCAGGATGGCCCCAATGCCAGCTAGACATAGGGCCAACATGCCGTAAATGAAAAACAGGTGGTATCGAGGCATTAGAAATTCGGGCTGAGTAGGTATTTGTTGTAGAAGTCATCAATTACTTGCACCGCTTCTGTGGCATTTTCTACAACTGAAAATAAGTCCAAGTCCTCCGGGCTAATGTATTTATTTTCTAAAAGGGTACTTTTTATCCAGTCCACTAAGCCTTCCCAGTAGTTTTTACCAACCAAGACGATAGGGAAACGGCCGATTTTGTTGGTTTGGATTAGGGTAAGCGCTTCAAAAAACTCATCCATCGTCCCGAATCCTCCAGGAAGAACCACAAAGCCTTGGGAGTATTTGACAAACATAACTTTTCTGACGAAAAAGTAATCGAAGGTCAGAAGCTTATCGCGATCGATGTAGATGTTATTGAATTGCTCGAAGGGTAGGACTATGTTCAGGCCTACGGATTTACCTCCCTCTGAGTGGGCTCCTTTATTTCCCGCCTCCATAATGCCCGGTCCGCCACCAGTAATCACCCCATAGCCATGCCGGACGAGTTTGGCGGCGATTTCTTCAGCCATTTGATAGTGCTTGTGGTCCCGTGGTGTTCGTGCTGATCCAAAAATTGACACACAAGGACCGATTTTAGCGAGTTTTTCGAAGCCCTCTACAAATTCGGACATTACTTTAAAAATCGCCCAAGAGTCTGCGCTTTTTATCTCACTCCAGTCTCGCTCCTTAAATGCCTTTCTGATTTTTTCATCTTGCTTGATCAGTTCTTTTTCGCTCATATCTAAATTCTTTTTCTGCTAAAACGATTCAGGACCTAAATAGTCTGTCTTTTCTTTAAAAATTTGGGCATTTGCCATTTCAATTCCTGAATTGAAGTTAGAAAAAATTTACAGTAGGGAGAATCAATTCGGTAGATTGCGTAGTAATTTTGTGGATTATTCATTGAATTCTTGAAGCTAAGCGAAAAGTCTCAAGCAGTCTTGGAGGTATTCCGGGAGCTTGAAGTCGAGAGTAGGGACTTTGTCCAGCAAGCAGGTTTGTCTTGTGTGATAGGGTGTGGGAAATGCTGTGCTAATCCAAAGGTACCAGCCAGTCCTTTGGAATTTTTGCCATTTGCCTTGGAGCTTTATGAAAATGGAGCTATCGAGTCAAATTTACGCATGCTTGATTCTCTGGGATCGGAAGGGTTTTGTCTGCTTTATCGTCCTACCTCTGAAGATGGCAGCAAGGGTTTTTGTAGCCAACATACTCACAGAGGCCTGATTTGTAGGCTTTTTTCAAGTTCTGCACGCCGCAATAAGCAGGGTGAAAAAGAATTGATTCTATGTAAGGTTCTTAAAGAAGCAAAGCCGGAAGCTTTTGCGAAAGCAAGTGCTGCCATTAAGCATGAGCTGCAGGTTCCGATGGCATCTACTTACTATTCCAAGCTTGCTGATATTGATGCTTTTCTGACTGAAACTTACCCCATTAATCAGGCTATTCGCATAGCGATTGAACTGGTCCTGCGCTATAAGTTTTATGAGGAATCTGAGACGCTTGAGGATTATTGATTTTTTTGCTCTTCTCAATTAAGTTATATTCGTCCAACGAACAATTGTTAGATTTTTGGTATGCTCAATATTTCTGAAATCACTCAGACCATCAAAAAATTGGTCGAGACTCGAATCAATCTGATCAAACAAGACATTCAGGAGGAAATCCTGACACTGACTTCCAGAATATTTTTGCTGGTGGTGATTGGAGGATTGATGCTTTTGGTCTTGTTATTTTTGAGTTTGGCTTTGGCCTTTTTTCTGAGCAGTTATCTCGAAAGTCCATTTAGCGGATTCTTGATCGTAGGACTACTGTTTTTGCTGATGATATTGATTCTTTACAAGGTGCGAGACTCGAAATCTTTCAAGCAAAATATCCAAAATGGGTTGAAGAATTTTATTGGAACTGCAGCTAAAAATTTTAAGTCCGATGAAGAGTGAACTGGAACGTCAAACTGAAGAGCTAGAGCAAACGCTTCAAAAGCAGCTTGAGTTGCTAAAAAAAGAATCTGAGGACTGGGTCAAAGTCGGTGGAGCAGTTTTGGCTGGAGCTCTGCTGGTTTTTGCAGTGGTGCAGCTTAAAAAGAAAAAGTCTTCCCGAAAAACTGATAAAGTACTAGAGGTATTGGAACGGGAAGGTTTGCTGGACAAGGATCTTGAGAAGAAGATTACTAAGTCTGAAAAAGCTACGTTTTGGCCTGGAATCGGGCAGCGATTGCTGATTGCAGGTCTTGCATTGGCAAAAGAGAAATACCTCAAGGATTTATTCAATGCAGATCAAACCGAGACGTTCGAAAAAGGTCAGTGAGATACTGAATGATCTTAGCCTTTCCAGTAAAAGAGGGGTCGCATGGTTGATCGATCCAGATGAGTTTGATTTTGAAAAGCTCGAAGAAGAATTTTTTTGGCAGGCGTCTCGAGCTGAGTTGGATTTGATTTTTATAGGAGGTAGTCAGGGACTTACATCTGGTGTCGACGAGTTGATCTTTGCCCTTCAACAAAAACTTCCCTCAATCCCGAAAGTGATTTTTCCAGGCTCCGAACTGCAAATAAGCGATCAGGCAGATGCGCTTCTGTTTTTGAGCTTATTGTCAGGGAGAAACCCCGAATATCTCATTGGTCAGCAGGTCAAAGCAGTAGAGAAGCTTAGATCAAGCGAGTTAGAGATATTGTCAACCGCTTATTTACTAGTCAATAATGGAGATATCTGTAGTGTTCATCGAAAGTCCGAAACCTTTCCTTTGTTAAATCAGGATATTGACCAAATAGTCAATACAGCGCTTGCTGGAAAGTACTTGGGGATGTGTCATTTTTATCTTGATGCTGGAAGCGGATCGGATTCGACAGTATCTCCTGAAGTGATCAAAGCAGTCAAAAATGCTGTAAACATGCCTTTGATAATTGGAGGTGGCTTGGATAGCTTAGAAAAGGTTCAGCGTTGCTTCGATGCAGATGCAGACCTGATTGTGATTGGAAATCAGGCACAAAAAAACCCCGATTTTTTGATCGAGGTTTTAGATTATAAGCGGTTTTACAATGCTGCTTTACACATTGATGAGTGATTCGCGTCGACGCATTTTCCCGGCTGGTACTCCATACATCATTTTAAATCTTCTGCAGAAATAGGCAGTATCTTTGTAGCCTACCTCTTTTCCGATATCTCGAATAGATTTTTTGGTAGTTCGAAGAAGATCTACAGCAGCTTCCATTCGCTGATACTCAATGTAGTCTTGTGGATTTATGCCCGTAAGCATTTTAAAATATTGTCCCACATAATCTTCAGAGACATTGGCTACTTGTGCTAGCACCTTATTAGAAAGATCTCCTCCGAGATTTGTCTTGATGAATTTGAATAATTCTATCAATCTAGGGTCTTTGAAGTACGTCACATTTGTCGAAAGCTCTTCGACAAATAGTCTGTTTTTCAAAATATGTCTTAAAATCTCAATGACCAATGCTTCACTGAGCGCTCGAAGTGAGCGTTCCTTTCCGATGGAAGTTTGCTCCACTTCCTTCATGATATCTTCTATCAAAATGGCGATTCGGTCATTGAATCGGATGATAAAGGGAGGAATATCTAAGCTATTGAAGAGGTTGACCACGTCGAATACCTTTGATTCAAAGCTGACTACAGAGATACAGTCTTCTTCAGAGTTTCTGATTTCTTTGAAGCTGACACTTTGGAGGTACTTTCGTTTGTTTTCCTGAAACTTATCCATGGAAATATCCACGTGCTTATTTCCTCCTCCTATGGTCAGTGGGGTCTTTTTTTCACCTGGCAGGAATAAGACTTCCCCTTCATTCAATAGTTCTTGGTCCTCACCAAATTTGACAGTACCATTATGAAGAAGAATTAGCATATTGTCAAATTCTTTATGGTCTGCCACGGCGAAAGGCTTCTGAACTTGGTAATTGAATCCGCGGAGGAAGCGAATATTTACTGATTCAATTAATTTATTGTAATATTCCATTAAAATATTTCATTAAATACTGATTACAAAAATAGCACTTTTCTTTTATAAAAATTAGAGTATTTATTGAAAAGGAAAAAAAATAATAAAAAAAGGCGCAATTTTTTGAATTGCGCCTATATTCTAATTAGTAATACTTACTTGAGAAGGTTTCTCGATATCACTATTTTTTGAATTTCTGATGTTCCTTCATATATCTGAGTGATCTTGGCATCACGCATCAAGCGCTCCACATGATACTCCTTGACATATCCATATCCTCCATGGACTTGTACAGCTTCCACTGTCACATTCATTGCAACTTCCGAAGCATAGAGTTTGGCCATAGCTGATGCATGTGCGTAGTCTTCACCCTGATCTTTGAGGCAAGCAGCTTTGTATACCAGCATTCGGGCAGCTTCTATTTGGGTGGCCATATCCGCTAGTTTAAACTGAATAGCCTGATGCTGACTGATGGGTTTGCCAAAAGCCTTTCGTTCCTTAGAGTAGGCAAGGGCTAATTCATAAGCTCCAGCAGCTATGCCTAATGCTTGTGCAGCAATACCTATACGGCCTCCATTGAGGGTTTCCATTGCAAAGGTAAAACCAAAGCCCTCTTCACCGATCCTGTTTTCGACAGGGACTTTTACATCATTAAACATCAAGGAGTGCGTATCACTTCCTCGGATGCCCAATTTATCCTCTTTTTTGCCAATGATAAATCCTTCCCAGCCTTTTTCTACGATAAATGCTGAGATTCCTTTATGTCCTTTGCTAGCGTCTGTTTGTGCGATCACTAAATAAACACTTGCTGAGGACCCATTGGTAATCCAGTTTTTGGTCCCGTTTAGAATATAATGATCCCCTTCGAGCTTGGCTTCAGTTCTTTGTGAGGTAGCATCCGATCCTGCTTCAGGTTCAGAAAGGCAAAACGCACCTAGAACCTCTCCGGTAGCCAATGGCTTCAGATATTTCTCTTTTTGTTCTTCGGTACCGTATTTTTCTAAGCCCCAACAAACAAGAGAATTGTTGACAGACATGGACACAGAAGCTGATGCATCAATTTTGGAGATTTCCTCCATAGCCAATACGTAAGAAAGCGTATCCATTCCGCCTCCATTATACTTAGGGTCAACCATCATTCCCATGAATCCTAATTCGCCCATTTTTTGGATTTGCTCCTTAGGGAATCGGGCTTCGGTATCTCTGTCGATGACTCCCGGCAGCAGTTCTGCTTGAGTAAATTCCCTCGCTGCATCTCTTACTGCAATATGCTCTTCAGTCAGTTCAAAATTCATTATATAATTCGGGTTTATTTTACGTGTTGAAATTTATAGTAAAAAAAGAAAAGGGGCAAAATGTTGCCCCTTTCCGAATTTTATTTTGATTTGAATCAATCTCGATTCCCAAAGAAAATAAATATATAGTAAGCTAAGGTCGCTAAGGAAGCCAATGCAGCGACTACATAAGTCATGGCTGCCCATTTCAACGCGTCTTTTGACATGGCGTATTCTGAAGAAGTGACAATATTACGATTTTGGACCCAAGCCAAAGCTCGATTGGATGCATCAAATTCTACAGGAAGCGTCACCAGAGTGAATAGGGTCATTACCCCATAAGAGCCGACCACGATGTATCCGACAAACTCATAAGGAAGTCCCAAAGCAAAACCTCCAAAAAGGGAGGCGATCAAGACCACATTCAAAATCTTCCCCGAAATGTTCTGCAGCGGAACCATGGCAGATCGGAAATTGAGCCAAGTGTAGCTAGTGGCATGCTGTACAGCGTGACCACATTCGTGAGCTGCTACTGCTGCTGCGGCGGCATTTCGTCCATAATATACATCAGGACTCAAGTTTACAGTTTTGTTCATTGGATTGTAGTGGTCTGTCAACTGACCTTCCACCGATACCACTTGCACGTCGTGGATATTATTATCCGCAAGCATCAGCTTAGCGATTTCTGCACCCGATAGATTTGCTTGAAGGGCTGTCTGAGAGTACTTTTTAAATTTGCTTTTCAGCCGATTGCTTACCACCGATCCGATGATGGCGAAGAAAACGACAATTACTATTAATATGATCATCTTTATTTCAGTTTTTGGTTGAGTACGAAATTACGCGGATTCAGGTTTTTTCCAAGCGGGTTTTTGAAGCATATACACCCATGAAATCAGCCCTGCAATGAGAATAAGGATCAGCTGTGTTCCGTGGATGATTGCCGCAAAGATTTTTCCATCCTGCTCCGCTATTCCCAACTGTATCAAAATAAAGGCCACGAGTGCATGAAAGGTCCCAATTCCCCCCTGAACGGGCGCTACCATGCCAATACTACCCATGACCATGACTAAAAGCACCTCGCCAGGAGACAAATTGGCAGTACTTGCAATCCCCATGGATACCGCATACATGGTCGAAAAATAAATAATCCAAATCAGCAATGAACTCAGCCAAAAGCCCCAGGGATTGCTCAATCGACTGATTCCTTTCACCCCACCATAAATATCGCGAAGGAAACCCTGGATTTTTTGAATTAGTCCACTTTGCCGGAATCGGCGGAAGATCAAATATCCAAAGAGAACCATTACTCCAAAAGCACCAATTATCAATGGAAGATTATCCAAAATTCCTTGGAAGATTTGCTCCAAATTGACCAATTGGTTGGCCAGGCTGATAAAAAGTTGATTTTCGATGAAAAAAGCTAAAAGGATGGTTCCTATTAGGAAAAGAAGATCAATGGATCGTTCGATAATGACGGTACCAAGTAGCTGGCCAAGAGAGATTCCATTGGTGCGTGTCAAAACCCCACAGCGAGCGACCTCCCCAGCCCTTGGAACGACCAGGTTTGCCAGGTAGCCAACCATCACAGCATGGTAAGCTTCGCTGTAGCTGACCTTCTTTCCCTCAGACATATCCATCAGCAAGGTCCATCTCCAACCGCGGAGCCAAAACCCGAAAAGGGATATTACCAAGGAAAAGCAAATCCAAAACCAATTACTGGTTTTTACCTGGCTCCAAAGTGTCTCGACTTCAATATCCTTGTATAAGAACCAAAAAATCCACACCGCCAATCCCAGAGAAATTAGCACTTGTAGGATTTGTTTGATTCTTGGGTGAAGCATCAAATCAATTGATTTTGATCATCAGGGAAGATGATGGTTGGTTTGAATTTTTTTGCCTCTTCAAAATCCATGATTCCGTAAGAAAAAATAATGATCATATCTCCAACGGCAACTCTTCTAGCAGAAGGACCATTCAGGCAAATTTTTCCGCTTCCGCGCTCACCTTTAATCACGTAGGTTTCCAATCGCTCACCATTATTGATATTGACGATTTGGACTTTTTCATTTTCGATAAGATTGGCCGCATCCATCAAATCTTCATCGATGGTAATGGACCCTACATAATGAAGCTCCGCCTGGGTAACTTTTACCCGGTGGATTTTAGACTTCATGATTTGAATTTGCATTGGCTTAGTTTTTCAGCTCGCAAATCTAAGCAATTACTGGTAAGTTGTCGATCAATCTCACTTTTCCAACCTCGGCGGCCACGCAAAGGGAGCTTTTTTGATTGGGGTCAAAAGTCTTTAAAATTTCGAAACTTTCCGTCCCTACCAACTCAAAGTACTCTAAACTCACCCCTTCAGCTTGCTTAAAATCGCGGATGATGTTCTGTTGCACTTCCAACCAACTTTTTCCATTTAAAAGTTCCTCTTTAGCCCTTGATAAGGATTGAAATAAAAGCAGGGACTTTTCTCTGGAGACTGGGTCAAGCCGGCGGTTGCGGGATGACATCGCTAAGCCATCGTTTTCTCGGCGAGTAGGAACTGTTTGGATTTCGATAGGAAAGGAAAGGTCCAACACGAGCCGCTTGATGATTGCCACTTGCTGCAGGTCTTTTTGTCCGAAAAAGGCTACATGAGGCTGGATCAGGTGAAAAAGCTTGGATACCACCAAGCCCACCCCATTGAAATGTCCAGGCCGAAAGGCTCCTTCTAGCACTCGCTCCAGCGGGCCGAAGTCCAATGTCATTTGAGATTTTTGAGGGTACATGGTTTCCACAGAAGGAGTAAAAACATAATCCGCACCCTCAGTTTTCAAAAGATACAAGTCATCATTTAGACTTTGTGGGTACTTGGCAAAGTCCTCCGGATTGTTGAATTGAGTGGGATTGACGAAAATGGAGACTACCGTCACATCACAATTTTCTTTAGACCTTCTGACCAGGTCGAGATGGCCTTGGTGCAATGCGCCCATCGTTGGGACGAGCCCTATTCGAAAGTTTTTCTGAAGAAGTCGGAGGCGGATTTCTGACCATTCGGCTCCAGTGTAGAATACCTGCACGCTTTGGGTAATAGCTTGGGGAAGATGCCGCAAAACTAGATTAATATTCAGAAAAACAAGGCTTTTCACCCTTTTTTTATTATCTTTGCGTCGTTGTTTATCACTTTACTAAAAAAACACTTAATATGTCCAAATTACGTATCCTCTACGTTGCTAGTGAAATCAACCCTTTTCTCCAAACTTCCGAAGTAGCCCAATTCTTACGAACACTCCCTCAAGCCATGCAAGAGCGCGGTATGGAGATCCGTATTTTGGTGCCTCGATTTGGGCTTATCAATGAGCGCAAAAACCGACTTCATGAAGTAGTTAGGCTTTCAGGGATCAACATTGCCGTAGGAGAAGAAGAAAAACCACTAGTCATCAAGGTGGCTTCCATCCCTCAGGCGAAGTTGCAGGTTTATTTCATCGATAATGAGGACTACTTTCAGCGAAAGAGTGTCTTCCATGATAAGCAGCAAAAATTCTACGAAGACAATGACGAGCGTGCGATCTTCTTCTGCAAAGGCGTGATCGAAACTGTCAAAAAACTAGGTTGGGCTCCGGATATCGTTCACTGTAATGATTGGATGACTTCACTCATTCCGATGTATCTGAAGACTACTTACAAAAACGAGCCTCTTTTCAAGGACACAAAATCCGTATTTGCTATCTACAACAATGGATTTTCTCATACCTTTGGCGATGATTTGTTAAACAAGGTTAAGATGGTGGACATAGATGACACGATTTTAGCACCTTTGGAAAGCAAAGATTTCGAAGGCTTTATCCGCATGGGCATGGAATATGCCGACTTAGTAGTCAAAGGCGGGGAAGTTTCGAAAGATCTAAACCAACTAATCGAGGATTTCTCTAAAGACAAGAAGTTTGAAATCAGTATTGAAGAAGAGGAGCAGGCTCACGAAGAGCTCTACGATATTTACACCAATTTGGCAGGCTAAAGCACTAGCGGCTGCCCTTGTAGTCACCATTTTCTTAAATTCTTGTTCTGACCCGTCTTCCGTGGGTATCGAATTGGCACCGGGAAACAACCAAGTGGGAGTTTTCTTTGTGGACTTCGAACTACCTGCGGAAGTCGTGTTATTGGACTCTTTTAATACGACCAATCAAAGTATTTTGGTCGTAGGGGAAGAGCAGGATGATTATTTTGGAAAGACTTCCGGAATGGGTTTCACCCGTTTGTTTATCAATGCCGTGGAAGAAAGACCGGAGTCTGAGGCTATTTTGGATTCCATGTTTTTCAACCTGGATGTGGTATCTGTTAACGGACAGGATCTGGAAAATCCCAAGTTCTACAGCGTCCATCGCTTGACAGAGCAACTCCAGGATACGCTTTATTACAATTTCAATGAGCTGAGCTTTGAAGAGAATCCCATAGCTAGCTCTGAGATTGAATTTGGTGAAACCAAGGATACCACCTTGATGATCCCTGTGACTGAAGCTTTCGCAGAAGAGCTCTTTGGAAAAATGAAGCGGGGAACGGAGTTCAACAATCTTTTTACTTTCCGTGAGTATTTCCCCGGAGTAGCCATCAAGGCCCGTGAAGGAGATAATACAACCATCGGCGTCAATTTGGGATTTGAAACAGGTATCACCACCTTCTTTCACTACCCGGGAGATACGGTAGCAACTACCTATGAGATCAGCACGGCATCTTCCAGAAGCTTCAATTCTGTGAAAAGTGATCGATCTGGGACTCCGACAGCTGTGGTGACTGAAAACCAAATTTCATACAAGACAGGAGTATTATCCGGAATGAAATCCAATTTGGGCATGGCTATCAAGATCAACACTGATCCTGTCGACGAGTTTTTAGATACTCTTTCAGGCGTGATCTTTAAGCAAGTTATTTTTGAGTTGGGTGAAATTGAATCAGTTCCCGAAGGACAGAACCCTCCTTCTACCTTTGTCGCCTATTTTACTGATGACACGAATGAAATTTTGACCAGATCTGATGGTCAACCGATAACGGTTCAGCGAGATGGTTTACCTCAGACTGAGGAAAGTGAGAGCGGGCAAATCCAGCCTTCATTCAATGCTCCTGCTATCGCTAGATATAATCAAAATGAAAATATTTATCGATTAGGGATCACTTCTTATTTTAATGCGGTTTTTAGAGGTGAAATTTTGAACAGAGATTGGTTATTGTATGGCAACTCTCCCGAGACTACTGGAGACGACTTTAAGCGCTCCTTTAGACAGTTCAAAGTTCGAGATAACAATATAAAAGTCAGAGTGATTTACTCGAAAACGCGGTAAACAATCGTTTTCGAAAAAGTAATTAGAATCCACTTTCAAATTTTAAGAAAGTGGATTCTTTTTTTTGGCATGAAAGCTGTTTCTTTGTGGAAGTTCAATTTACCTTAAATTATTTTTCAATATGTGCGGAATTGTAGCGTATGTGGGGCAGCAGGAAGCTTTGCCCATCATTATCAAAGGACTCAAGCGTTTGGAATACCGAGGATACGACAGTGCCGGAGTAGCCCTATTGGATCAAAAAGGCCTGAGTATTTACAAAAAGAAAGGAAAAGTCTCTGAACTGGAAAAGCATCTTGAATCAAATGGAGCGATCCAGTCTAAGATAGGAATCGGGCATACCCGTTGGGCTACTCATGGAGAGCCTAATGATGTCAATGCACATCCCCATTATTCCTCTTCGGAGAAACTAGCCATGATCCACAATGGGATCATCGAAAACTACGAGGTCCTAAAGAAAGACCTTCTCCAAAAAGGCTATACTTTTCAGTCCGAAACGGACACGGAAGTTTTTATCAAGTTTATCGAGGATATCCAAAAACACAATCAGTGTTCGCTTGAGGAGGCACTGCGTCTTGCGCTTCATAAAGTCGTCGGTGCTTATGCCATCGTTCTCATCAATCTGGAAGAACCGGATACCTTGATCGCTGCTCGAAAGGGTTCGCCCTTGGTGATAGGAGTGGGAGAAGATGAATACTTTTTGGCATCTGATGCTACCCCCATCATAGAATACACCAATAAGGTGGTGTATCTGGATGACTACGAAATTGCAGTGATCCGAAACGGTCGTCTTCAGGTCAAGACGATTGAAAATGTGGAGACCAATCCTTACATCAATCAGCTGGAAATGGAGCTTGAGGCGATCGAAAAGGGCGGCTATGAGCATTTCATGATGAAGGAGATTTATGAGCAGCCAAAGTCCATTGCGGACTGTCTTCGAGGACGATTGGATGCAAAGTCAGGCCGTTTAGTTTTGGGCGGTTTGCGTGATTACATGAATAAATTTCAGAATGCCGAACGAATCATAATCACAGCTTGCGGTACTTCCTGGCATGCGGGTTTGGTAGCAGAGTACTTGTTTGAGGAATTTGCCCGTGTCCCAGTGGAAGTAGAGTATGCCTCCGAATTCCGATATAGAAATCCGGTGATCAATGATCGGGATTTCGTGATTGCGATCTCCCAATCCGGAGAGACAGCTGATACCTTGGCTGCGATCGAGTTGGCCAAGTCCAAAGGGGCAACCATTTTTGGAGTTTGTAACGTGGTAGGTTCTTCTATTCCACGCGCTACCCATGCAGGTTCATACACGCACGCAGGTCCAGAAATCGGTGTGGCTTCGACCAAAGCATTTACAGCTCAGATTTCGGTCTTGGCGATGATGGCGCTCAAGTTGGGCTATCAGCGTGGTACTTTGCCTGAAGGACGCTATATCCAGTTGCTTCATGAGCTAGAAGCCATTCCCTCTAAGGTAGAAAAGGCATTGGAATCCAATAAGCAAATTGAGTACATCGCCTCTGAATACAAAGATGTACGAAATGCCCTGTATCTAGGCCGTGGATATAATTTCCCGGTTGCTCTGGAAGGTGCTTTGAAGCTGAAGGAGATATCCTATATCCATGCAGAAGGCTATCCAGCTGCAGAGATGAAGCATGGTCCGATCGCCTTGATTGATGAAGAAATGCCGGTAATTTTTATTGCTACGCAGGATAGCTCTTATGAAAAGGTAGTCTCTAATATTCAGGAGGTGAAAGCCAGAAAAGGAAAGGTCATCGCAGTAGTCACTGAGGGAGATACACAGGTGCGGGGTATGGCAGATCACGTGATTGAGATTCCTGAAACCCACGAAGCTTTTGCGCCCCTAGTGGCCGTTGTTCCACTGCAACTGCTCTCTTATCATATAGCAGTGATGCGTGGTTGTAATGTGGATCAGCCAAGAAATTTGGCGAAATCTGTTACAGTCGAATAAGATATAAGGCTCCAAATCAACGGAGCCTTAATTTTTTTCATCGCAGGCTCCTGAGGAAAAGCTGGTGACTCCGGAATTGATGGCATTGCACTCATTTCCATAGGTTTTTCCATCACAGCCACAGACAGGGGCGTAGAGTGTAATGCAGATTGCATCCAGGTTGATTTTGGACTCGTCAATACAATCCTGAAGCTGGGTGTCCTCTGAGCAATTTGCTAGAAGTAAAACAAGAATAATAAAGCTAGCATTCCGGAATACCTTCATATGAGAAAATCTATGATGCTGGAACGAAAAGGAGTTCGAAAATGATACATCTGGAATAATGTCTCTTCTTCCCAAGCGAGAATTAATCCTTACTTTTGTACAGCGAAGAAAAAACCATGCTAGATAAATTACAGGCCCTAAAAGAGAGATTTGAAGAAGTTGGACAACTCATCATCCTGCCCGAATCCATGTCGGATATGGGTAAGTATGCCAAGCTCACCAAAGAGTATAAAGACCTTGAAAAGGTGGTGGAGGCCTATGATGAATACAAGTTGATTCTTCAAAATATTGACAGCTCAAAAGAAATCTTAGAAAAGGAAAAAGATCCGGATTTTCGCGAAATGGCCAAATCTGAGCTGGATGAATTGCGAGAGCGCAAGGATTCGATGGAAGAGCATCTCAAGCAACTTCTGATTCCTAAAGATCCCAACGATTCTAAGGACTGTATCTTAGAAATCCGAGGTGGTACAGGAGGTGATGAAGCGGCGATTTTTGCAGGAGATTTATTCAGAATGTACCAGCGATTTTGTGAGATGCAAGGATGGAAGTTGACCGTTTTAGATTTGACTTTTGGCTCTGCAGGAGGCTACAAAGAAATCATTGCTACGGTATCTGGGGCAGATGTATATGGCATGCTCAAATATGAATCCGGTGTACACCGAGTGCAACGTGTGCCGGCAACCGAGTCCCAGGGGAGGGTACATACTTCCGCAGCTTCAGTGGCAGTACTGCCCGAAATGGATGAAGTTGAGGTTCACCTCGATATGAATGATATACGAAAGGATACCTACTGCTCCTCCGGTCCGGGTGGGCAGTCTGTCAATACAACCTATTCGGCGGTCCGATTGACCCACAATCCCACAGGTTTGGTGGTGACCTGTCAGGATGAAAAGTCTCAAATCAAAAACTTTGAGAAAGCGCTGAAGGTCCTTCGATCAAGACTATATGAGATCGAACTAGCCAAGCACAATGAATCCGTGGGAGCGCAGCGTAAATCCATGGTAGGTAGTGGAGATCGATCAGATAAAATCCGAACCTACAACTATCCCCAGTCTCGGGTGACTGATCACCGAATCAACAAGACCGTCTATAATCTCCCCGAAGTCATGGATGGAAATATTGAGGAGTTTATTTCTGCATTGCGCTTGGCAGAAAACCTTGAGAAAATGCAAAATTCTGGTCTGGAAGAATAAATTGACCTTTTGCATAAAACTGGGGCTATTTTTGTAGATTGCTTGGATAGGGAGTTATATTCCCTGATTGTTAGGAATTGCTGTTATGATACTTGCAGGAGAAAAAGAAATTAAGCTGGTAACGTGGAATGAAAATCACTTCCACCAATTATATCCTTTGGCCAATAATCCCAAAATAGCGATGAATTTGCGGGATAGTTTCCCGCAACCATATACCATCCATGATGCCCGTCATTGGATTGAGCATAATCAAAAGTTTAACCCTCCCCAAAACTTTGCGATCGAGTTTGAGGGAAAGCTAGCCGGAGCAATTGGCTCAGAGCGAGGTAAAGATGAACTACGAACAAACGTGGAATTGGGTTTCTGGGTAGGGGAGCCTTTTTGGGGAAAAGGAATTGCTACTGAAGCAGTTAGACTTTATACCGATTACCTTTTTGAGCGCTTCGATATACAGCGGGTTTTTGCCCAGGTTTTTGATTACAATGGAGAGTCTATGAATGTGTTAGAAAAGGCAGGCTATGTTCCCGAAGCCATATTGAAAAAGGCCTATGTTAAAAGAGGAACCATAGGAGACCTTTTTCAATATGTAAAAATCAGAGGGGAAGAGTGATGTTTACTAGTTAGTATTTAGTAGCAAACATCCAGTAAAAAGCCCACTCTTTGAATTTTGGTTTTTCCCTTTCTATGCTTTTTCAAGTGCCTCAGAGATATCCCAAATTAGGTCTTCAAAATATTCCACCCCGATCGAAAGCCTGACTAGGTTTTCAGAAATTCCAATTTCTGCCCGGTCTCCTTCATCTACATCACTGTGAGTCATGGTGGCCGGATGTTCCGCAAGAGATTCGGTACTACCTAGTGAAACTGCTAGTTTGAAGAGCTTGAGGTTGTCTAGGAATCGGAAAGCCGCTTCTTCTCCTCCCTCTATGTCAAAAGAGACCATTGCACCTGCTGAGGACAGCTGATGCTTAAAAATCTCATATTGAGGGTCACCTTCTTCTAAATGTCCTAAATAGTAAACCTTACTTACTTTTGGATGGTTTTTAAGGAAATCGGCTACTTTTTCGGCATTTTTTGCCTGCTGTGTCATTCTTACTTTCAGCGTTTCTAGGCTTCGCATCAATAACCATCCGGTCCATGGCCCTGCCATATTTCCCAAAAAAGTCCGGAGCGTTCGTACTCGCTGCATTAATTCAGATCGCCCAAGGACAGCACCGGCTATCAAGTCCGAATGCCCTCCAATATATTTGGTCGCTGAATAAACTACCAAATCAGCTCCTAACTTCAGAGGATGTTGCCAAAGAGGCCCCATATAGGTGTTGTCTACTACGACATAAACTTGATTTTCCGGGGTACTTAGCCGGTCAGCCACTCTTTTGCAAAGGGTCAGATCGAAAAGGGCATTGGTAGGATTGGCGGGAGTTTCGATATAAATCAGTTTCACATTTTTCCCTTGGGCTATAGATATCAAAGTTTCCTCATCCATGGCGTTGGTAAAACCTACACCTTCAATCCCGTATTGAGGCAAGACTTTGTTGATAAAGTGATCCGTTCCTCCATAGACAGGTTTACTATATAGCAATGCATCCCCAGGTCTTAAAAACTCTAGTAAAACCGTTGAAATCGCAGACATACCACTTTCGAAAACAGCGCATTCATCTGCACCATCCCAAAGAGTCAGTCGTTCCTCCAGGATTTGAAGGTCTGGATTATTCAGTCTGGAGTAGATTAGGCCCGGTTGTTCCTCTGGTGATTTTTCTCTTTTGCCGTAAGCAATTTCAAAAAACTCTTTTCCTTCTTTTGCACTTTTGAAAACGAAGGTGGATGTCTGGAATATGGGACATTTGACAGCTCCTTCTGACCATTCTGGCTTGTAGCCATATGACATCATCAAACTCTCTGGGGCAAGTGAATG
Source organism: Algoriphagus sp. NF (assembly GCF_028823735.1). Lineage (NCBI taxonomy): Bacteria > Pseudomonadati > Bacteroidota > Cytophagia > Cytophagales > Cyclobacteriaceae > Algoriphagus > Algoriphagus sp. NF. Next base: position 23,865 of record NZ_JAPEIB010000028.1, on the reverse strand, counting down.
CATAAAATTTGGGTTTATATTCTCCCCAAATCATCAAAAAATTTTCGGAATTCCCAAATCAAAAAACCTAATATAATTTGGATTAATTATATGATGCGGTATGATATTTTAAATATCTAGAATAAAAAGGATATAATTTTACAAGTGCCAAATAAAATTTGGCTATCTCGAAAAAATATGACAAGTGAAAAAATTCTATGTGGTGAAGATTTTTTTCTATTGAACAAGAATTTTTCTGACCACAAGGTCAGCAGACCCAGTCATTCGGATAAAATACAATCCTGGCCGAAGATTTTTAATTTCGATCCGTTTTTGTCCCTTATTGATTGGAAGCATTTCAATGGATTTTCCATTGGGATCAAAAATATCAATTGAATTCCACTGGTCTAAAAATTCTGCCTCAATGAACACTCTTCCTGTGGATGGATTTGGGAAGACTTTTAATCCTTTGATAGCCGGCGAAGGCTCCAATGATGTCACTAGACTGACAATGATAGGCAGGCTCCTCTCTGGTCCAAATCCACATGCATTTTGGGCAGCTACAGTCAGGCTATATTCCCCCTCTTCCACCCAGGATACCTCTACTCTGTTGGTCCCCTGACCGCTCAAAATCCTTCCTTCACCTTCTATTTGCCATTGGAAATTAAAGTTGGGCTGATTTTGAACTTCATAAAAGTAATTTCCTGGAGCCAAGATACTTTCGCCTTGAATTTCGCCGGGTTGGCTAGGACTTGCGATCACTTGAATTGGAAGAAGGACTGGATCAATGGTACCACAGCTATTTTCGGGTGTAGCAGTCAGTGTGGTTTGGCCAGCTTGTGTCCACTCTACCTCAACCTCGGCAGTCCCTTGTCCTGAGATGATGGTACCACCTGCTGCATTCCAGGTATAAGTTACACCTTCTAATGTCGGGAGTACATAAGTTTCTGTTTGATCCACGCAGGTGGTTCCTTCTCCCTGGATTTGAAGATTTTGAGGTGGGATATCAGAGACAATTACCTCCATGTATGAGGTTTCTCCGGATCCACAGAAATTCTGGCGACTGACGAAGACCCCTTTTCTACCCGGATCAGTCCATTCCACTTCGATTTCGGAAGTGCCTTGACCGGAAATGATATTGCCTCCGTCTACACGCCAGGTGATTTCTGATCCAGGTGCAGGGGAATCAGCAATTGTGTATGTTTTCATTTCCAGACAAGTAAAGCTAGGACCTGAAATTTCTGCCAATCCTCCAGAAGGTGGTACACAATCGTATCCAATAACAACCCCATCCTTCCCCACTGCGAATGCTTTATTGGGATTCACTGATTGGATTGCATACAAATCTCTTTTTGTTTTTGAATCGAATTTGGTCCATGACTCACCGCCATCGACGCTGATCAGAAATAGGCCTTCTTTTCCTACAATAAAACCCGTCTTTTCATCAAAGAAATCAACTCCCAAAAAATCTATTTCATATTCAGTCTGTATCTTTTTCCAAGACCTTCCTAGGTCCTCGGTTTTTAATATGGTCCCTTTTTCACCAATCACAATCGCAGTTGAATCGCTCAGTTGTGATGTGAAGTAAAGATCATTCTCTGTTCCAGATTCGATTCTTGGCCAATCTGAGCCATTATTAGAAATGCTGATGTAGCCACCCTCTCCTACCGTCATGGCGTTTTGAAGATCAAAACCTAAAAGGTCATTTATATCTTGGTCGGTATCGGTGGTTTCTTGCTGAAAAAGTTCCCAGGAGTTGCCGCTAGTGCCAGAAGAACGCACAATCAGGCCAGATTGTCCAGACAAATATGGGAATTCGGGAAGGAATAAATGAATTCCTTTCAGAGATTGATTTGTTTGGATCGGAAGTGGCGTCCATGATTGTCCACCATTGGACGTTCTATAAATGTTACCGTTTTCTCCAGCAACAAAACCATAATTTCCGTTCCAAAAATCAGCGGTAAGAATTGAGATTTTATCCGGAATGGGCCTTTCAATTACTGATCTAAATGCATTGGTGGTTACGAAAAACTTCCCTTCAGTTCCTGCAGCTATTGCAAAGGTGTTGGATAGAAATTCAAGCGTATAAAAGTCTACACGATTACCCAAAAGTTTTAATGCCCAAGAGTTTCCAGCATTAGCAGATGTAATGGAATATCCATCTTGACCGACAGCGTAAATTGTGTTTTCACCTGGTTTGAAGCTTAGCTTTTTAATTGTTCTTTCACTTCCTTGGGCAGGCAGGTTGATTTTTGAAAAACTTGTTCCCGAATTAACAGACCTAAATAATGCATTATTAGCTCCCGCGACATTAATTATCCTTTCATCCAATTCTCCGATGCTTAGGCTGTAAAAATCTACAGCCTCGGACGCTTGAATACTAGTCCATGTTTTACCAGTATCAAGAGAATGGATAATAGTTCCTGCTTCCCCTGCCGCGTAAACTTTACCCGAAGCTGAGATTTTTATGCTCTTTAAATTCTCAGAGGTGGCTACTGAGGTGATTTCCCATGTTTCACCCATATCTTTGGATTGGGCAACAAGGCCCTGATCTCCGGCTAAAACTCCAAGCCCACTATCCGAAAAATCCACTTCATAGAGGTTTGCACTTAAATTGGGACCCACTTCTACCCAGGTTTTTCCTTCATCTGTTGATTTAATAATTAAACCATCAGCTCCAACAGCAATTACTTCCGTTTCATTAATTTTTGAAACACTAAAAATATCCTTTGTAGTACCGGAGTCTGACGAATCCCAAGTTTTTCCTCCATCCAAAGAGTAATAAACTTGACCTTGTTCACCGACCGCAATTCCGGTATTCTCGCTAAGAAATGTCAAATCAAAAAACCTGAAATCAAAGTTTCTAGGAACTTCCTGCCAGCTTTCTCCTCCATCTTCTGTGACTGCAATAATTTGCTCACCTACAATAACTCCATGAAGATTAGATGTCCAATATATTGACTCAAAGTCTAAGCCCCAGCTTTGTAATTGCGAAAAGGTTTGTCCCTTCGCAAAACTGGAGAACATAAATATGGTAAAAATAAAGAGTAGGTATTTTCTCATCATTTGCTTTGAATCCAAACAAATTTAAGTGAATTCCGCACTTGTCAAAGTTCAATTTTGAATGTCTAAATTAAGGCTTTCCTATCATTTATTAGGATTGATTAGTAGATTTAGCAAAAGCAAACCAAATAAAAGATATGACTCGGAATCTGACTCTTATTTTCTTTATCACCATTTTGGCTTCTTGTGGAGGTGGCGAGCGAGTTTCCAAAGAAGTCTTTGAGGAAGTAAACCAAGCAATGGAAGTGAAAAAGCTAAATGAAGCTGAAATACTCGAAGAAGCCATGATATGGGGTGATTCAATCAGCTTGGAGGCTCAGAAGCAACTCATGGGAAGCCTTCAGAAAGCCATTGCCGAGAAAGGAGTACCCGGAGCTATTGAGTTTTGTAATGTTCAAGCCCTTCCTATTTTGAAAGAAGTGGGGGACAAATACGGAGTGGAGGTAAGAAGAGCTTCCAATCGGTACCGAAATCCTGCAGACCAGCCTACTGAAATGGAGTTGCGCTATCTTGAAACCTACGAGTACGATGTTGAAAATGGAAATGAATTAGCACCCAATCTCCAAAAACTAAATGGAGGAGAGGAGTTGCTTTACACTAAAGCAATTGTAATTCCTGGAGGACTTTGCTTGAATTGCCATGGTGAACCGGGCAAGGAAATCAATGAAGAGACCTTACAGAAGTTAAATGAGCTATACCCTGAGGATAAAGCAAAAGGGCATCAAATCGGAGATCTTCGCGGAATGTGGTCCATCAAAATTCCCAAAAAAGAAGTCGTAAAAAGGATGTAATTGAGATCAAATGGGCATGAGCAAGACATGGGTTTTTATTATTCTACTTTTCCTGACCTTAGGCGAAAAGGACTATTCGGAATTCAATGCCTATGATCAGTCTATTGAGGGTACTGATCTCTATTTTTCTATGGTACCAATTCCCGCTGGAAGTTTCATTATGGGCTCTGATAATTCGGTTTTTTTGGACGAAAAACCAGCTCATGCTGTTCAGATTGATGCATTTTGGATGAGTGCTCATGAAGTTACCTGGGATATTTTTGAGCTATTTGTTGATAAGAATTATGAATTGGCTATTTCCGAAGGTCCTATTGGGGATCAAGTGGATGGTCTTTCTCGTCCTTCTCTACCGTATCTAGATATGACTTTCGGGATGGGGAAAGAGGGGAAGCCTGCTGTAGGTATGACACAGTATGGAGCTATCCAATTTTGCCATTGGTTATATCTGAAAACGGGTGTATTCTACAGATTGCCTACCGAAGCGGAATGGGAATATGCAGCGAGGGCAGGCTCAGATGCCCGGTATTTTTTCGGAGAAAAGAGTTCTGATTTGAGTGATTACGCATGGATTAAAGAAAATTCGGAAGAGTCCACTCAGAAAGTAGGCATCAAAAAGCCAAATCCTTGGGGGCTTTACGATATCTACGGAAATGTACTGGAATGGACCATGGATCATTATGATTCGAATTTTTATAAGGAATCCTCCGAATTAAACCCCTTAAACCCTTCCACCAATCTCTATCCAAGGGTAGTTCGTGGAGGTAGTTTCAAGCATTCTGCAGATGAAATTAGCGCTAGCAGAAGATTTGCCACTGATCCAAAATGGAAACAGATTGATCCACAAATTCCCAAAAGCCAATGGTGGTTTCCAGAAGCACCATTTTTGGGGATTCGTCTGGTTAGACCCTTAGAAAGTCCATCTGAAGAAGAAATTCAGGCCTATTATGGACAAGCACCTATCGATGACTATTAAACCTAAAACAACCCAAAATATGAAAACCGAAAATTCTCGCCGGGACTTTATTAAGACTTCCGCCATTTTGACCGGAGGTGTCCTGACTTCCCCATTCGTCGTACCTGGGGCTTATGCCTCTTCTGACAACCATCTCAAGCTGGCACTCATTGGCTGCGGAGGTAGGGGTACGGGAGCTGTATTCCAGGCTTTTGAGACCGGTCACCCCATTCGATTGGTTGCAATGGCAGATGCATTTCAGGATCGATTAGATAAAAGTTTGAAGCCTATTTTGGATAAATATGGTCCAGAAAAGGTTCAGGTTCCCAAAGAGAAACAGTTTGTAGGATTTGAGGGGTACAAACAAGCAATAGCTGAAGCAGATGTGGTTATTTTAGCGACACCTCCTGGCTTTCGCCCCAGTCACTTTGAAGAAGCCGTAAGGCAAGGCAAACAGATTTTTATGGAAAAGCCAGTAGCCACCGATGCTGCTGGAATTCGCAGAGTTTTAGCCGCTGCAGAGATAGCAAAACAAAAAAAATTGAATGTAGTCGTTGGTTTGCAGCGGCACTACCAAGCCAACTACCGTGAAACCATCAAACGAATTCACGATGGAGCAATAGGAGATATTGTTGGTGGACAGGTCTATTGGAATGATGGTGGGGTATGGGTGAGAGAACGACAACCTGGCCAGACTGAAATGGAGTATCAGATGCGGAATTGGTACTATTTTAACTGGCTTTGCGGAGATCATATCACAGAGCAGCATGTGCATAATATCGATGTGGCCAATTGGGTCAAGCAAGGCTATCCGGTGAAAGCAGAAGGTACAGGTGGGCGTCAGGTTCGTACCGGAAAAGATCATGGTGAGATCTTTGATCATCATGTGATCACCTTTACCTACGAAGATGGATCGGTGATTCACAGTGAATGCAGACACTTCCCCGGAGCAGCTAATCGGGTGGACGAAACCTTCCAAGGCACGAAAGGGAAAGTCTATCTCAGTGCCGGAAATCACGGTAATCTGAGTGATTGGAAAGGGAATTCCATTTATACCCATGATCGGGAAAACAATGCCAATCCCTACCAGGTAGAGCACGACGAACTCTGGGCGGCTTTGGTAAAAGGAGACTATAAATTTGCTGATGCTGAAAATGCAGCAAAAAGTACCATGACTTCCATTATGGGAAGGTATGCGACCTATTCGGGAAAAGTCATTTCCTGGGATGAGGCTTTGAATGGATCTGTAGATTTATTCCCTGAAAAACTTGCCTGGGATGCCCTTCCAAAAATACTTCCCAATGAGGATGGGTTTTATCCACATGCTGTTCCCGGTAAAACTAAAGTGATCTAAGCCATGGAAAGAAGAGGATTTATAAAAAGAGTAGGTCTTGGAAGTACTTTTTTGGGTCTTACTGGAGGAATGAGTTTTCAGGCTATGGGCAAGGATTCGCTGAATGCTCCAACTTTTAACATGGACTTTGCTCCGCATTTCGGGATGTTTAGAAATCACGCCCCGGGAGGAATCATCGATGAGCTGAAGTTTATGGCTGATCAGGGTTTTCGCTCTCTAGAAGATAATGGTATGCTCAAGCGATCTGTTGAGGAGCAAGAGCAAATCGGAAATACCCTAGATCAACTGGGGATGCGAATGGGAGTTTTTGTGATCGAAGGTGGGGATAATTGGAAGACTTCTTTAGCAACAGGCAAGCAGGAATTTATGGATACTTTTCTCAAAACCTGTCGTGAATCAGTGGAGGTGGCCAAGCGGGTCAATGCCAAATGGATGACGGTGGTACCGGGGTATTTTGATAGAAACCTGCCGATGGGGATTCAGACTGCCAATGTCATCGAAGCGATGAAACGGGGTGCTGAGATCTTCGAACCACATGGATTGACCATGGTCATGGAGCCTCTCAGTGACAATCCTGATCTTTTCCTTCGACATGCTGACCAGACCTTTATGATTTGTCAGGCAGTAGATAGTCCAGCATGTAAGATTCTATACGATATCTACCATATGCAGCGAAATGAGGGAAATCTAATTGCTAATATGGAGAAGTGCTGGAATGAAATAGCCTATATCCAAATAGGTGACAATCCGGGAAGAAAAGAACCGGGAACCGGAGAAATCAATTTTGAAAATGTATTTAAATACATTCATGATAAAGGGTTTAAGGGGGTAATGGGAATGGAGCATGGCAATGCGATGCCTGGAAAAGAAGGTGAGCTTGCACTTATTGAAGCGTATCGAAAAGTAGACGTGAAAGTTTAAGGAAATTATTCAGAGTCATGTGCTGGGGTATTTCAAACCCCAGCATAAAAATATAAGGCTCTAATGCTTTAGCTTCTTACATTTGGCCTAGTCTGAAATTTTATTCATAAAAAGTATTTGTGCAAAACTTCATATTCAAGAATCGGCTGAGCTTCACGCTTGCCATCGTTTATTCACTTATTTTTTCTGCTTGTCAAAATAAATCAGGTCAGGAGTCTCCAGAAAAACCATTGGCTTGGGAAGTAGTCAATACACCAACCGAAGCATCTCTTCGTGGTATCAGCGTAGTCACTTCTGATATAATTTGGGCAAGTGGTTCGCAAGGAATTTGGCTTCGATCAGTTGATGGAGGGAGCTCATGGAGTTCAGGAGTGGTTGATGGCTTGGATTCGGTAGATTTCCGTTCGATTCATGCTTTTAATGCTGAAGAAGCCATAGTGGTGACAGCTGGACAACCAGCTCGGATTTATCGTACTTCAGACGGTGGGGAAAGTTGGGAGTTGAAGTTAGAAGAGTCCGAAAAGGCATTTTTCGATGGAATCAATTTTGCAGATGAAAAGCGCGGTTACGTCTTCGGAGATCCTGTAGATGGCTTTTGGATGATCTATCAAACATTAGATGCAGGCTTAACTTGGAGTCTATTGGATTCCCTTCCGCAAGCGGAGGAAGGCGAAGCAGGTTTTGCGGCATCGGCTAGTTCACTCCTTGCGCAAGAAGATAATATTTGGCTCGGGAGTGGCGGTAGTTATTCAAATATCCACCACTCACCGGATCGTGGGAAAACCTGGATGGTTCATCCGAGTCCACTGATTCAAGGAGAGTCCTCGCAGGGAATTTTTTCAATGACTTATACGAAAAAGGGAGAATTGGTAGCTGTGGGTGGGGACTACTTAGAGCCCGATTCAGAAAAAGGGAATATTGGACTCTTTTTGACTCCGACTATGAACTGGTCTGAAGAAAATACTACAGGGCCAAGTGGCTATCGATCCGGTGTACAATACTTCCCAAGATTTTCCTGGTTGATAGCTGTTGGACCTAACGGATCAGATTTTTCTAAAGATGGTGGCAAAACTTGGGATCGCTTTTCAGATATGTCCTTCCATGCAGTTTCTTTGAGTACTTCAACAGGAAGTATTTGGGCATCTGGTCCAGATGGCAAAATAGCGAAGTTGCTATACTGAATTTCTGATTGTTCGCTTTCCTATCAATACAAAAAATACCTGCTAGAATAGGCCTCGGGATTTAGATTTCGCACGCTTATGCCCTCATTCTTTCGACGACTGTACTGAGCGAAATCGAAGTATGCAGCTCAATTAGCAAAAAAAATTAGGGTGCTGGGTGAATTGCTTATCTTGCTATTCTAATTTCATCTTTTGCATTGAATCCTTGAGTAAATTTAAAAAATTGTAAAGTTTTGCCACTTTACTTGGAGAGATAGTAGTCTTCTGTGTTATCTTTAGGATTCAGATTTTTCTGCTTATTTTACTAGACACCTCTATCGAAATTAAAATGTTTGAAATAATACCTTCAATATGGCTTATTGATGGCAAATGTGTCCGCCTGAAGCGTGGAGACTTTTCCACTCAGGAAGTCATTTCCAATAATCCTCTCGCGATTGCTCAGCAATTTGAGTCTATTGGCATTAAGCGCTTGCACTTGGTGGATTTGGATGGTGCAAGACGGGGTGAGCCAAAAAACTACCATATTTTGGAGGCAATCTCCGGATATACCGATTTGAAGGTTGATTTCACCGGAGGAATTACGACTGATGGAGATGTGATCAAATGCCTAGAGTTTGGGGCAAAGACGGTAACGATATCTTCTGCGGCGGCAAACTACCCGGAGCGTTTCGCTCAGTTTATCTTGTCCTATGGGCGTGAAAAAATCAATCTTGCAGCGGATACCAACCCATCAGATAATAAAATTAAAATCCGTGGTTGGCTCAAAAAAACAAGTATTGATCTCTACGAACATATTGAATTCTTTTATGAGCGAGGCCTCAAATATCTCAAAGTATCGGATGTAACTCGAGATGGGGTCATGGAAGGTCCCAATTTTGAGCTTTATAAGACGGTGAAGGAGAAGTTTCCCCAGTTGCATATTGCAGCAAGTGGCGGGGTGAGAGGGATTGACGACTTCAAGGCGCTAAGAGACGTAGGGGTACAATCTGCTGTTTTTGGACGAGCCTTTTATGAAGGAATGATTAGTGTACAAGATCTGGAAAAATTTCTAGCAGAATCATAAAAAAAGGGACTTTCTAAAAAGTCCCTTTTTGCTTTTAAAAGAAAACACAAATTAGTCTGCTTTGAATTTCTCTAAAACATAGAGAAAGATATTAAATGATAATGTTGATGAAGGCTCACTGGATTTTTTTCCTTCAGGTCCGATGACTACTTCTCTTCTGATAGGAGTGGTAGGGATTGGAACTGGACTAACTTTTAATTCAGCATTAGCTTTGATATCATTTTGATCCGAATTAAAATTATGATGAAAGGATCCATCTTCTTCTACAACAGGTCGGTCTGATTGTCTTGGTACTTCAATTGGCTTCTCTTGCTCATTTTGCGCTAGTGATTCACCTGAAAAAAGGCATAATGCTAACACAGAGGTCAGAATGAAGCCAATTTTACCAAAAGGAAATGTAGGTTTATTAAGCATTTTGAGTTCGTTACCTTATCTTAAACTTAGGGCATTTTAAAAGGTTCATAAAATTAGTAAAAAAAATCACTATGCAAACGATTGACTACGAAGAATTCGCCAAATTAGATATTCGTGTTGGTACCATTATTCGAGCTGAAAATTTTGAAAAAGCGCGGAAACCTGCCTATAAAATTTGGGTTGATCTTGGACCTGAAATCGGTGTGAAAAAGTCATCTGCCCAAATTACGGAGCTTTACTCAGAAGCCGAGCTGAAAGGTAAGCAGGTAGTATGCGTAGTCAATTTTCGACCTAGACAGATTGCTGATTTTATGTCTGAAGTTTTGATCACTGGATTTCCAGACGAAAAAGGACGGGTAGTTCTTACATCTACCGAGCGAATTGTTGCCAACGGAGCCAAACTATATTAAATCATGCAAAAAATCTCATCTATTCTCCTTGTTGTATTTTTATTTACCTACCAGTCCTCTTTCGCCCAAGAGTCTGATACCGCCTCGCATAGTCCGCGTCAATTTGTAAAAAGCCACACCGGGGTGTTTGACGGTCAAAGGATTTCTTATCAGTCCATTGTCAAAGAAACATTTCTTAAGAATTTGAAAGGAGAAGTGACTGCCTCATTCTGGAGTACTAGCTACATCAAGGAGGGAGCTGACCAAAATCGGCCTGTGATCTTTATTTTTAACGGAGGGCCAGGCTCAGCTTCTATTTGGCTTCACATGGGATTTTTTGGGCCTAAGGTAGTGCGGGTAGACTCTGAGGCCAAAGCGGATGATGGAGCTGCTCCATACCATGTTGAAAGCAATTCAATGGCTTTGCTGGATCTGGCTGATCTAGTTTTTTTGGATCCTATCGGAACAGGCTTCAGTCGAGTAAGGGAAAAAGGGAAAGTAGAAGACTATTGGGGTTTGGTCGAAGATGCACAGTCAGTTGCTGATTTCATTCGGATTTGGATTCGGGAAAACAATCGTTGGCAGGCTCCCAAGTTCTTGGCAGGGGAAAGCTTTGGTACAACTCGTGCCGCCAAAGTCGCTGAAGTTTTGGAGGGAGATGGGCAGCACGTTGCTTTAAATGGCCTAATTCTGATTTCTCAGGCATTGGATTATGCAGGATCATCTTCTTGGCCAGATAATTTGACCTCATTTTTTACCTATTTGCCATCTATGGCTGTGACAGCCCGGTATCATGGGAAAGCCGGAGAGGGAAAAAGCATAGAGGAATTTGCTAAGGAAGCCCGAGACTTTGCCTATCAAGAATACCTTCCTGCTCTTTTCGAAGGTCAAAATCTATCCAAAGAGAGAAAAGAGGAGATTGCGGAAAAGCTTTCTTATTTCACCGGATTAGATCAAAAATATATTCTTAGGTCTGACAATCAGATTTTGATGCATCGCTTCAAAAAGGAGCTTCTGAGAGAAGATGGGAAGGCAATAGGGACCTTAGATGGACGATTTGCAGCAGTGGAAACCGATCAAGTAGCAGAAGGTCCTGTATTAGGAGATCCGAGTGATTACATGACAGAGGGAGCTTATACCGCAGCCTTCAATTCATACCTACTCAATGAATTGGGTGTGGAGCTGGAGATTCCTTATTTGTCTTCCAACGGAGAAATTGGCGGTAAATGGCGCTGGAGACCAGTTCCAGATGGCAGCTATTGGGAGCCTTCCTATGTCAGTACTGCGAGAGCACTCAGCGAAGTGATGCATAGAAATACAAAGATGAGAGTAATGGTAGCCAATGGCTATTATGATTTGATTACTCCTTTCTTTGATGCGGAATTTACTTTTGCCAGGCATGATTTTCCTCAAGACCGTATTGAGATGAAGTATTACGAGGCAGGCCACATGATGTACAATCGCAGAGAGGACTTTGAAGCCTTGGCAAAGGATATTAGGGCTTTTGTCGAGGAAGTTTTGGCGAACTGATTAAGCTTAATTCATAATCGCTAAAAGCTCATCTAAATAGTCGCGGCTATTTGATAGTCGGGGGACTTTATTTTGTCCGCCAAGCTTTCCTTTTTTGCGCAGCCATTCTTGGAAAAGCCCACTTTCGGCTACATGAATAATTGGTTTTACAAGCGCTAGGTCTTTATGCCTTTTGGCATCATAATCAGAATTAATTTCCCGCAAGTGCTGATCCAATAGCTCTTCGAATTTGGCTAGGTCAGTCGGGTTTTTGGCAAATTCAATGATCCATTCATGCGCACCTTTTTCGCCATTGTTTCCAAAGTAGGCAGGGGCAGCAGTAAAGTTTTCGATGGTCGCTTCAGTCTTTTCAGCTGCAAATTCTACCGCCTTTTCTGCATTCTCCACAATGACTTCTTCTCCAAAAGCATTGATAAAATGCTTGGTTCTTCCGGAAATTTTGAATCGGTAGGGCTTAGTTGAGGTAAATCGGACGGTATCTCCGATTTTGTATCTCCATAGCCCACCATTTGTTGAGATGACTAAGGCGTAGTTTTTTCCTACTTCTACCTCCCATAGCGGAAGTACGGTAGGATTCTCATCCTCCCAAGATTCCATGGGGATAAACTCATAGAAAATCCCATAATCCAAAAGCAACAGTAATTCGTCAGAATCTATTTGGTCTTGCAGTCCAAAGAATCCCTCCGATGCATTGTAGGTTTCCATGTACCGCATCTTGTCAGAAGGGATGAGTTCTTTAAAAAGGTTGCGATAGGGACCAAAGGCTACCGCTCCGTGAAAAAAGACCTCCAGATTAGGCCAGACTTCCAGGATGTTTTTGGCTTTTTTGATCTCAAGGATTCTTCTCAGTAGGACGATGGTCCAGGTGGGAACACCCGCAATGCTCACGACGTTTTCGTCCATGGTTTCGCGAGCCATTTTTTCAATTTTGGCTTCCCACTCATTCATCAAAGCGACCTCAAGCGAGGGAGTTCTGGCAAATTGTGCCCAAATGGGAAGGTTACGCATGATGACAGCTGAAATATCACCTGCTTTTGCTTTGCTATTTGAGTTGAGTGGGTTGGATTCCAAAGAACCTCCGATTGTCAGGGATTTACCCGAAAAAAGCTTGGAGTCAGGATAGTTATTTACATAAATAGTGACCATATCCTTCCCGCCTTTAAAATGACACTCTTCAAGGCTTTCTTCAGTGACGGGAATGTATTTGCTTCTGCTGGAAGTAGTACCTGATGACTTAGAAAACCATTCGATTTCTGTATTCCAGATCAGGTTCTGCTCTCCTTTCATGACTCGGTCGATATAAGGCTTGAAGCCTTCATAATCGTTTAGAGGTACATTTTTAGCAAAATCTTGGTAGCTCTTAAAGCTTGAAAAATCAAATTCCTTTCCGAATTTGGTTTGTTTTCCAGCTTCAATAAGGTCTTTCAACACGCTGTCTTGAGCCGCATGCGGGGCTTTTTTGAAATATTCGATTTGTCCCAGGCGGCTTTTGAAGACCCAGGTCATAAAGCTGTTGATTACCTCCATTAATTTGAAAAAGTTTTGCGTTTCAATTCAAACTGACTGCCCAAATAGACCTTTCTTACTTGCTCATCGGCAGCTAATTCTTCAGCAGTCCCGGCTTTCAAAAGTCTTCCTTCAAACATCAGATAGGCCCGGTCCGTGATGGATAGGGTTTCATTTACATTGTGATCGGTGATCAATATCCCGATATTTTTGGTTTTAAGCTTGGCTACGATGGTCTGGATTTCCTCAACGGCAATCGGATCTACCCCGGCAAATGGCTCATCAAGCAATACGAATTTAGGATCAACCGCCAATGCACGGGCAATCTCTGTTCGTCTTCGCTCTCCTCCTGAGAGAACCATTCCCAAGTTTTTACGGACATGGGTTAGGCTGAATTCTTCCAATAGGCTTTCCACTTTTTCCTTTTGCTGCTGCTTTGGCATATTGGTCATTTCGAGGACTGCCAGAATATTTTCTTCCACGGAAAGTTTGCGAAAAACGGATGCTTCCTGCGCTAAATATCCGATACCCAATTGGGCCCTTTTGTACATTGGTAGGCTGGTAATATCTTCCTGATCCAAAAAGATTTTCCCTTCATTCGGTTGGATCAATCCCACGATCATGTAAAAAGAAGTGGTTTTTCCTGCTCCATTGGGACCTAGTAACCCGACAATTTCCCCTTGCTTTACCTCAACGGAGATATCGTTGACCACCTTTCGGCTTTTGTATATTTTGATGAGATGCTCTGCTCGAAGTTCCATACTAGTCGAATTTGATATCTTTCACGTAGAGTTGCAAACTACTTTTGTCCCGGAAGAAATTTTCCCGCATTTCTGCCACTAAGTCAAAACGCATTCGGGATCTAAGGAAATTTACGGTAGTCAAATCTGGGTCCTTAGCTCGATCCGCCATTCCGAAGCCAAGACAAACCGGAGTGGTGAGTTGACCGTCCTGCACAATTTTGAACCGAAGATGCTTTTCTTTCAAAACGACCACATCCTCGGCCTGCACATTGGAAATCTTGAAAATGGGCTCGGGATTTCCGGGGCCAAAAGGGGCCATTTGCTTTAGAATATTGTAAAAGCGATAATTGATTTGGTCCAGCAGGAGTTCTCCATCGATCTCAATGACCGGTTTTCGATGAACTTCCTCGATTCGGTTTCGAACTACCTCTTCAAATTTTGCCTGAAAGGCAGGAACCTTATCCACCGAAAGTGTCAAACCTGCAGCATATTTGTGACCTCCAAATTGATCTAAGAGATCGCTACATTCTGCAATGGCTTCATAAATATTAAAATCTACAACAGACCGCGCACTTCCCGTTGCTTTGGAATTGGATTCGGTGAGTATAATGGTTGGACGGTAGTACTTTTCGATACAGCGGCTCGCTACGATCCCGATGACACCCTTGTGCCAATCTTCCTTGAATAGCACCGTTGAGTTCCAGGTTTGCTCCTCTTCCCTTGCCGCAATCATTTCAAATGCTTCTCGGGTGATGTTTTCATCGAAATTTCGGCGGGTGGCATTGACTTCATCTACTACTTTGGCTCGCTCCAGCGCCTCGTCCAGTTCGGTAGAGATCAGAAGCTCCACAGATGCTTTGGCATGTTCTAGGCGACCGGAAGCGTTGATTCTTGGACCGATTTTGAAGACAATGTCAGAGATGCCGATGTCTTTTTCGATTTTGCTGCGTAGGATCAAAGCCTTGAGTCCGGGTCTGGGAGTATTGTTGATCCGATCGAGACCATAGTAGGCCAAAATTCGATTTTCTCCGGTGATAGGTACAATGTCTGCTGCAATGCTGACAACGACTAAGTCCAAGTATCCGTAAAGTGCGGATTCATCGATATTTCTTTTTTTGGCAATTGCCTGGATCAGTTTGAAACCGACCCCACAGCCACTTAATTCTTTGTAGGGATATTGACAGTCCGTCTGTTTTGCATCCAAAACGGCAATGGCAGCCGGAAGAATTTCCCCGGGTGTGTGGTGATCACAAATGATAAAATCTACGCCCAGTTCCTTGGCTAATGCCACTTTTTCGATGGCCTTGATCCCACAGTCTAATGCAATAACCAAAGAAAAATTTTCATCTGAGGCATATCTGACCCCTCTTTCGGATATCCCATAGCCTTCTTTATATCGATCTGGGATATAAAAGTCTACGTGTGGATAAATGCCTTTTAGAAAGCCATAGACGAGCGAAACTGCCGTGGTGCCATCCACATCGTAGTCTCCATAAACTAGGATCTTTTGCTCGTCCCGAATGGCTTCCTCGATTCTATTGACAGCCTCCTGCATCCCCTTCATTAGATAAGGGTCGTGAAGCTGACTTAGGCTCGGTCGGAAATAATCCTTTGCCTGCTCAAAGCTCTCAACACCCCGATTGATCAGCACATTGGCCAAAGTCGGATTGACATTGATCTCTTTGCTGAGTTTTTCGAGTGCAGATTGAGCTGCTATTGGTTTAGGTTTCCAGACGTACTCCATGGGTGTAAATTACGAAAGAATTTGAGGATCGGGTTCGATCGTGTATTGTGAATACCCCTTTTCAGGATTGTTTAACTTCTTTTTGGTATTGAAACCAATAGTAAGCGGGAAAAATCAAGGCCTTAAGTTTCCAGTCATTTTTTTGCTTTATCGAAAGCATGGAATTTCCATGTACAGCCCGGTACATTTTTCCTGCTAAGAGCGTATGCCCTAAGAGCAGCAAAAACAAAACCGCATAAAACAAGAGTTCCTCCATCTTAGCTTTTAGTGAAGACCAATGCAGCCCAATTATTTTTTTCACTTTGATTGACTAATTCCAGGCCAAGCTTTTCGCAAGCCAATTGGATATCGGCAATATCATGGGTGTAAAAACCACTCAGAAGTAAGTACCCATGAGGTGCCAACAGACGGGAATATATCTCCATTTCGTCCAAAAGCACATTTTTGTTGATGTTGGCGAGAATGATATCAAAGGGCCCCTTGGGATTTACATCCCGAATGCTGCCTAGCCCCATGGTTGCCGGGACTTCATTGAGCTGAAAGTTTTCATTCCCATTATCCACGCACCAGTCATCGATATCAAAAGCTTCAACAGAAGAAGCTCCAAGAAGATGAGCCATGATTGCTAAGATTCCAGTACCCGAACCCACATCCAATACACGCTTACTTTGATGGTCGATTTTTCCCTGAAGCTGCAGAATCTGAAAGGTAGTCGCATGATGACCTGTCCCAAAAGACATTTTGGGATTGATGACTATCTGGTATTTAAACCCTGGTCTTGGCTCATGAAAAGAAGCTCTGACGAATACCAAGTCACCGACTACAATGGGGTCATAGTTTTTCTCCCATTCCTCATTCCAGTTGACTTTTTTGGTGAGATTCTCCGAAAAGCTGATGCTTGCATGACTTTGATAGCGATTCAGAATCTCCTCAAAGGCTTCTCGGTCGAACGAATCCAAAGGCGAGTAGCATTCAAAGCCCTCATCTGTTTCCAAAAAGGCATCAAAACCTATCTCAGAAAGTTCAGCAATTAGAATCTCTCGAAAATCCTCGGAGCAAGTGAATTTGAATTCCCGGTAGTCCATCCAAGCTTAGTAGGATTTGGCGATATCGATGAAGTCGCGCGATTTCAGAGAAGCCCCTCCGATAAGTCCTCCATCCACATCGGGCTTAGCAAGAAGTTCGGCAGCGTTTGACGGTTTCATACTTCCACCATAAAGAATGGAAATTGAATCAGCCACTTCCTTACCATACTTACTGGCCAAATGCTTTCGGATAGCCGCATGCATCTCCTGAGCTTGCTCAGCGGAAGCTGTTTTTCCTGTACCGATTGCCCAAATGGGTTCGTATGCGATGGTGACTTTTGAAATTTCTTCAGCGCTAAGTTCAAAAAGGCTGTCAGTGAGCTGGAATTTGACATTAGGCTCATGGGTTCCGGCCTCTCTGATATCCAATGATTCACCGCAGCAGAAAATTGGTTGGAGTCCAGCTGCCAAGGCTTGCTTTACTTTCTCGGTGAGCATTTCATTATTTTCTTTGAAATATTCTCTCCGCTCCGAATGCCCAATGATGACGAAATTCACTCCAAATGAAGCTAAAATTGGTGCCGAAACCTCACCGGTGTATGCTCCTGATTCCTTATCAGAGCAGTTCTGAGCTCCCACAAAAACATTGGGTGCCCCGCCGATTAATTTTTTTACCACGTGAAGATGAGGAAAGGGAGGATTGAGCACGAGGCTGACACCTTTCAACTGTTCATCCTGTGCCATTTGCGCGATCTCAGAAGTCAGTTTTTGACCTTCTTCATAGGTCATGTTCATTTTCCAGTTTCCGGCTATGATTTTCTTTCGCATCGTAAGAGTTTTTATTAGGTTTGAGAAAAACTAAGGACAAAATTTTCTATAAAATTAATCAAAATGTCTGGTTGGGGAAGAAATAACCCAAAGCAAGTCCGAAAAACCACATGGACGGTCGAGGAGGCTGAGGAAAAAATCGCTGCTTTCTGTGCCTATCAGGAGCGATGTGTCTGGGAGGTGCGGCGTAAGCTTTTTGAAAAAGGGATCGCTGAAGCGCAGATTGAAAAGCTGATAGGTTTTCTTCTCCGGGAGAAATTTATCGATGAGGGACGCTATGCCAGGGCCTTTGCCAGGGGAAAATTCCGCTTGAAAAAATGGGGTAAAAACCGGATTCGAATGGAGCTGAAGATGCGGCAAGTTCCTGAGGATCTGATCAGAAAAGGCTTGCTGGAAATTGACCCAACGGAGTACTATGACACGCTTCTTTCGGAGACAGAAAAGAAATGGGAGAAGACCAAAGAACCCGACCTGTACAAAAAGCGATTTAAGGTTGTCGGCTATTTGATGCAGCGGGGATTTGAGCAGGATCTGGTTCAGGAAGCAATAGACTCACTTTTGTGATTTATGATTGACGAAATACGATTTACGAGCAGCAGAGCAGGATTTGAAGTTAATTTGCGAGTCTTTGACCAAATTTTCACCTTTCCACTTTTACAACTTTCCAACCTCAAGTTAGAGGACTGCACCTCATTTTGGGACAGTTTTTCAATTTTCTAATTTTTCACAAACCCTATCATAATCTTTGCTCCTTATCTGCAGCATAAGCTAAGCAGGCATCAATCATTTCATCTGTAATTTCCTCAAAATCAGACTTTATTTGATAGCGACTCATTCCATTGGCCATCCAGTTCAGTACGTCATAAACTGAAATTCTGGTGCCCTTAAGACATGGTTTACCAAATCGTTTTTCGGGCCGAATCTCTAGGTGTTTTTTGAAATCCATAATGTAAAATACGAAAAATTGGATGATAAGATTAATAGTACTAAAGTCATTTTTGAATTTTTCCTAGGAATCCCCCACAAATCCCATCATAATCTTCGCCGAAAGGAGACTTAACGGAATTCCTCCTCCAGGATGTACTGATCCCCCGCAGAAGTAAAGATTTTTGATGTCGGAGGAATAGTTGGCATGCCGAAGAAAAGCTGCAAATCGATTGTTGGAAGAGTTGCCATAAAGCGCTCCATTCGCACTGGAAGTTTTGGACTCGATCGTTCGAGGTTCTAGAATTTCCTCGACCTCGATCAAGGATTCCAAATCAGTTTTTAACACCCGATTGACTTTGGAGATGATGTTTTTCCGGGCTTCCTGTATCAAGCTATCCCAATCCTGCCCCTGATTATTGGGGACATTGATCATCGTAAACCAATTCATACAGCCCTCGGGAGCATCGTCGGATTTGTGAGTGGAGGTGATATTGATGTAAACAGTCGGATCTTCGTAGATGCTTCCCTTTTTGAAAATATGCTCAAACTCAGTTTGATAATCTTCCGAAAAAAGAATGTTATGTAGTCCTAGCTCTTGGAATTCTTTTTTGACTCCCCAATAAAAAATCAGGGCAGAGCTGGATTTGGGTTGCTCCAGCAACTTCTTGGGCTGCTTCTGCTTGCGCAAAATACTTTTGTAGGCATTCACCATGTCCATATTATTGACGACCAGATCAGCTGGATGGCTTTGGCCATTGACTTGGACTCCCACGGCTTTGCCATTTTCCACTAAGATCTCTTCAACTTTTGCATTGAAATGAAAACCAACTCCTAGATCTACAGCTAGTCTATACAAGCTCATGGTGATGTCATGCATCCCTTTTTTGGGGAAGTAGGCTCCGATATTGAATTCCAAGTGGGGGATGATATTCAGGGTAGCTGGGGTCTGATAGGGGTCCGATCCATTGTAGGTAGCATAGCGATTGAAAAGCTGAACTAACTTTGGGTTCTGGAATTGCCGTTCATTTGCCTGATTCATGGTGGAGAAAATGCCCAATTTCCCCATTTTGAGGTAAGACTTTAGCGCTTGCGGATTGGTCCAGGTACCAAATTGATGCAGGGATCGATGCATGAATAGGGGTGCCAAATGCTCATAAATAAAGGCCGAGCTCCGCAAAGCCTCTCGTACATTTTGAGCAGGTTCCCCTAGCTTGGTTTCTACCTCTTCAGCAAAGCGATGGATATCTGCCCAGGCCTTGATTTGCTTCCCATCTTCCCAAAAATAATGACAGGCTACTTCCAGTTTTTCGTAATCAAAATGATCCTTGGGATCTTTCCCGGCTAGCCGAAAGAGCTCTTCGACTTGCTCAGGGAGGGTGAAAAGCGATGGGCCTGCATCAAAGCGGTAACCTTTTAAGGTGATTTCGGAAAGTTTTCCGCCGGGATAGGAATTCGCCTCGAAAACCTCAACTTGATAGCCTTGGACCGCTAGCCGAATAGAGGATGCAATACCGGCAATTCCGGAACCGATGATCAGGGCTTTTTGGGACATGGATATGCTTTTGAATCTAAACTACACAATCGGCCGGGAAGTTGGTAGAAAATCGGGAAAAGCTCAAAACAATTACTATCTCAAAAATTTATCATGCCTTCAGGGGATATTACCGTGAGTGAGACAATAATGGAGGAGGATAAAACCAAAAAGCCTTGAGAAATTAAATCTCAAGGCTTTTTTCACTAGTTCTCATCGCCACTGATAGTGCCTTCACTAACAGCTATTATCAAATCTTCTCAAAAACCCGTCTAAAGCTCGTCGCCTCAGCGATTCGGCCATGTAATTCGGAGATGGAAACTCTCTCCTGCTCGGTCGTATCCCGGTGACGGATGGTAACTGTATTATCTTCCAAAGTCTGATGATCCACAGCGATACAGAATGGCGTTCCGATCAAATCCTGTCTCACATAACGCTTTCCGATAGACGCCGCCTCTTCATAAATAATATTGAAATCATATTTCAATAATTCCACGATTTCCTGCGCTTTTTCCGGCAATCCATCTTTCTTGGTGATCGGAAGAATAGCTGCTTTTACCGGAGCGATAGCCGGATGGAATTTCAAATAGGTTCTGCTTTTCTCTTCTGTCTTTTCTTCAGTATAAGCATTGCAAAGGGTCAACAAGAACAAGCGGTCAGCACCTATTGAAGTCTCAATCACATAAGGAATATAGTTCTGATTAACCTCCGGATCGAAGTACTGCTGCTTTTTCTTGGAATATTCCTGATGGGATTTCAAGTCGAAATCAGTTCTTGAGTGAATCCCTTCCACTTCTTTGAAACCAAATGGGAATTCGTATTCGATATCCATGGCTGCATTGGCATAGTGCGCCAATTTCTCATGGTCATGCTTTCTCAATTTCTCAGCCGGGGTACCCAATGCCAAATGCCAGTTCATCCGAGTCTCAGCCCACTGCTTGTACCAGTCGAGTTCGGTGCCAGGGCGTACGAAAAACTGCATTTCCATCTGTTCAAACTCACGCATACGGAAGATGAACTGACGGGCTACGATTTCATTTCGGAAAGCTTTCCCGATTTGGGCGATGCCGAAAGGAACCTTCATCCGAGCAGTTTTTTGCACGTTGAGGAAGTTGACAAAAATCCCCTGTGCTGTCTCCGGACGCAGGTAAATGGTCGAAGCATCTTCAGCCACAGAACCTACCTGAGTAGAAAACATCAAGTTAAACTGACGAACATCAGTCCAGTTGGTCGTGCCACTGATTGGACAGGCAATTCCCGTATTCACGATCAAGTCACGCACACCGGCCAAGTCCTCCGCTTCCAGCAAGCGAGCTAAAGCAGCAGTGAGCTGCTTGGCTTCCTCCACTTTCCCATCATTTTCCAATTTGGCAGCATGCTCCTCCACCAAGACATCGGCGCGATAGCGTTTTTTGCTGTCCTTGTTATCAATCATGGGATCATTGAAGGAGTCCACGTGACCGGAAGCCTTCCAAGTAGTAGGATGCATAAAAATAGCCGCATCGATCCCGACAATATTTTCGTGGACACGCGTCATGGTTTCCCACCAGAGACGCTTCAGGTTGTTTTTCAACTCAACCCCATAAGCGCCATAGTCATAGACCGCCTGTAGGCCATCGTAGATTTCCGAACTGGGGTACACAAACCCATACTCCTTGGCATGGGAAATTATATCTTTCAATTGGGCGTTTTCCGCCGGAGTCGCTGTCTTTGCCATAGGGCGCAAAATTAAGGAAACTTATTGATTTGGGGGAGGAAGGGAGGGAAATTGCTTGTATCAGATCATCAAATTGAGAAATATAAACGTGAAAGGGAAAAGCGTCTTTCACCTATTATCCATAGCAAGAAATGACATAATAACTGTAGGCGGAACATTCATATTTCCAACCCCTCGCCGGGTCATAGTGATAAATTTGCACTGCGTGAGATTCGTATTCTCTTGTGAGGAGAAAAGCATAATCTTGAATAATTATGGGTTCGGAGATAAACTGAACGGTTTCTTTGTCCAATTTTTTGGTGAGTTTGATTTTGGCTCCCAACATTCTCTTATCAAGAAACTTTTGAGAAAGTTGACTGCTTAATTCGGGTAGCTGTTCAATTGAAGCAGGTAGCATTTCATCTTTAAATGAACAGAGCTGTACGCCCTTTTCCCATTTTTCTTCCAATAAAAAATCAATCCAGGATGGGTCTCCGATTGTTTTATAGTGGAGCTTAATTCGATTAGCTTTCTGATTCGAAAAGAAGGCTTTCAAGACTTCGTATTGTTCCTCCGAAATAGGATCTAAAGTATTTTGGGTTTGACCATTCAATGGAGAAGAAATGATCCAACTCAAGAGAAGAAATGAAAATATTAAAATATGTTTTAATGGACTCTTCACGGGGAATTGGATTTTTTATGCTCATATTATTAACATCCTGATGACTGTAAGGATGTGAATGCCACCTTTTCATTTATTCTTGTATCCGGACCAAATTACAAATTTGTTTGCACAAAAAGGTGTTGAAGCAATCTAAAACTAGATAGGGGTAGTCAAACCCTAAACTACCACCCGTTGGTCCAAATTTTTTATCCCAATTGTACGATTTCAGCCCAGCTAATTCCTGAAAATCTTCAATTAGGCGCGTTTCCAGCTTTTTGGTAAAAAGCCACCCCTAGAATGGATGGCTTTCTAATCAAATTAATCAGTGAAAACTACATACAGCGGGATCGAGCCTTCATAGACCCATTCTCCTTTTTCATTCTTTTTTTGAACTTCTAAACTTTCTGAATTGGGATATTTAAACAATACAAAAGAGTAGTCTCCTATAATGATCGGCTCTGTAAGGGACAAATAGGGTTGCTCTGTCAAATCTTTGACCAAAACAAATCTTTTTCCCAGCTTGCTAGGATTAAACTCTTTGACCTGAATATTCCTTACATGATCGATTAATTGATCGATGGCTTGTTCTAGTTTGGAATCCTCAAATGAGCAAAGTGCAATGCCCCAATCTTCCCTGTAGTAGTCCCCATACAATAGGTGGACCCAGGATTTGTAATCGATTGTCTGAAAGAAAATCCGCGTTTGATCTTTTCCAGAATTTCTGAAGGCTCCTTCGATCACCTCATATTGTTCTTTTGTCAGCCTATCTTTTTGTTGAGCTTCGCAAACGAAAGAAGATCCGAGTAGAACAAGGAATACAAATCCATTAATTACATTTCGTACCATTTGCTTGATTGCTTCCAGATGCTTCATTTTTTAGGATTTGATCGATTTTAGCCCAGCTACTTCCTGATGGGATGAATGGTTTTGCTTCATCGATTAGTTGCGTTTTATCAGAAGGATTGACTAATCCTCCAAATGCCATTTTGTAGTAGTAATCAAATGGTAAACTTCCTGCCGTTGGACCATATTTTTTATCCCAATTGTAACGATTTCAGCCCAGCTAATTCCTGAACATCTTCAATTAGGCGCGTTTCCAGCTTTTTGTAAAATGCCATCCCATTTGGGGATGGCATTATAAATTTATATTTCAATGGAGTTCACCGTAGATAGTTACTCCACATTCATACTCCCAAATTCCATCTGAATTCATTTTTGAAACAAACAAGCTTTTATTTGTTTTCGACTTTAAGAAATGGAAAGAATACCCTCCAATTATTATAGGTTCTGATATGAAAATAAGCCCCTGTCTATTCGATTTCTGAGTCAATTTTAATTTTTTTTCTAGATATTCAGAGTTAATTGGTTTTGAGACTAGAGTATTTAAGGATGTTTTCAAAGTATCAAATGCAACCTTTAACCTCTCATTTTCAAATGAACATAGTCCAATTCCATCATCTCGTAAGAAATATCTATTCCATATATCGTCCATCCATTCTTCGTAGTTCATCGTTCTACTATAAATCCTTATATACTTTTCAGAAGAAAAAGTAAAGGTATTGTT